>NZ_VSMK01000686.1 GCF_011682075.1 Nitratidesulfovibrio liaohensis | reverse complement strand
AAGCGGATGGCCGCGCGGCCCGGCGTGCAGGAGCGGGACATGCGCCTGCTGCTGCGCGGGCGGGTCTGGCCGCAGGGTTCGACGGGCGCCGCCGAGAACACGGACGACGACGCGGGCGGCATGACCCTGTGGGGGCCGTCCATTCCCCTGTTCGAACAGGGCTCCGGCCCCGACGCCCAATCCGACAGGCAGCGCGTGCTGGACGCCCTGCGCGCCACCCTGGCCCTGAAGTATTCGCCCCAGGCCATCGCCTACCGCCGCAACCGGGGCCTGCGCGACGCGGGTACCTGCGTGTGCGTGGGCTGCTTTGCCGTGGAGGCCCCCGTGGCCGGGGGCAT
Organism: Nitratidesulfovibrio liaohensis; assembly: GCF_011682075.1. Taxonomy (GTDB): domain Bacteria; phylum Desulfobacterota; class Desulfovibrionia; order Desulfovibrionales; family Desulfovibrionaceae; genus Cupidesulfovibrio; species Cupidesulfovibrio liaohensis. Next base: position 454 of record NZ_VSMK01000686.1, on the reverse strand, counting down.
CGCCTATACCGGCAACCCCCTGCACGCCCGCGACACCTCGGTGCACGTCTACGCCGCGCGCGGCCTGTCCGAGGCCGTGGAGGACGGTGCGCACGATGTGGACGCCTACCACGTCTGCCGCGTGGGCGGTTCGGTGCGGTTGCGCAGCATAGCTCCCAGGGCCGAAGCGGCCACGGGGGAGGTGCTGCCCGTTCTGCCCGTTCTGCCCGTTCTGGATGACGCGGCGGCCCGCGCCGTGGCCGAACTGGCCCTGGCCGTGGAGGAACGCTGCGGCCTGCCCCAGGAGATAGACTGGCTGCTGGAGCCGGACGGCTCCGTCTCGCTGCTGCACGCCCGGCCCTTGCCCGCGCCGCGCGCCCATCTGCCGGAAAGCTACGCCGAGTCGGAAGCCGAGGACGCCGCCCAGACCGAATGCCCGCCCCCGGCCCTGCTGGACGGCGGGATCACCGCCGGG
>NZ_VSMK01000685.1 GCF_011682075.1 Nitratidesulfovibrio liaohensis | reverse complement strand
ACCGAAGCCGCGCGCAAGCTGGCCCGGCAACGCCGCGCCCTCGCCGGGGAACGCGACACGGCCCAGCCCGCCAGCGACGCGGTTCCCCCTGTTGACGTGGTGCTCTGCCACGAGCAACTGGCGGACATGTCCGCCCTGCACCTGCTGCAACTGCTGCGTTCGTACCCGCGCCTGCTCGACCTGCCGGTGCTGGTGGTGTCCAGCGCGGCCACGCGCGAGGCGGTGCTGTCCTCCGTCGGCGCGGGGTGCAGCGGCTTTCTGGGCCGCCCCTACACCGTGGACGCGCTGGACGGGCAATTGCTGCGCGCCCGGCGCGCACTGGCAACGCGCACGGCACGCACCGTGGCCGAGGGCACGCAAATGCTCTCGGATGAAGAATTCGACCAGGCCCTGGAACGGTTCGCCAACGCGGCGATCGAAGCCGCCGACGAGGCCGAGGCCCATTTCCTGGAAGGCACGGCCCACCTGCTGCGCGAGCAGTGGGACGCGGCCATTACCGCCTTCAACCGCACCCTGCGCTACAATGCCCTGCACGCCGAAGCCTGCCTGGGGCTGGCCGATGCCTGGCGGGGCAAGGGCGACCTGGACAAGAGCCGCGAATTCCGCAGCCGCGCGGGCGAGATCTACGCCCGTGCCCGGCAGTGGCGGCACGCCCAGAACATATTCGCCGAACTGCTGGCCGACTCGCCCCCGGACACGCCCAACCCCCTGCTGGCGGAGGCCGCGCGCCTGCTGCGCGACGGACGCATCGACGACGCGGCGGCAGCACTGCTGGCCGGACGCGAACTGACAC
>NZ_VSMK01000684.1 GCF_011682075.1 Nitratidesulfovibrio liaohensis | reverse complement strand
GGCGACGTGCAGGCCGCCGGCGCCCTGGCTGCGCGGGCCTTGTCCCTGCACGCCGACCAGCCCCTGGCGCTGGCCGTGCGTGAACGCATCGCCGCGCTTGCCGTGCCGGGATATTCCGTGGTCATTCCCACCTGCAACCGGCTGGACATCCTGCAACGCTGCCTGCACTGCCTGGAACGGCAAACCCTGCCCCGAGACCGGTTCGAGGTGATCGTGGTGGACGACGCCTCCACCGACGGGACCGCAGATTTCCTGGCCGGGTACGACCCGCCGTTCACCCTTCGGACCATCGTCATGCCCGGGCGGGGCGGACCGGGCAAGGCGCGCAACGCGGGCATCCGCGCAGCGCGGGGCGACATCGTGCACTTTCTCAATGACGATGCGCTGATAGAGCCCAACGTACTCGCCCTGCACGCCACCCTGCACGAGGCCCTGGCCGACACGCCCGTTTCCGTGCTGGGCCGGTTCGACTTCGCCCCGCCCTTCACCGACACCCTGTGGGGCTACACCCTGCAACACGGCGACCTGCTGTTCCGCTACCCCACGTTCACCCACAACGGGCTGCACGGGCACACCTCGTACTACACCTGCAACATCAGCACGCCCCGGCAGCAGCTGGTGCAGGCCGGGCTTTTCGACGAGGCGTTCACCGGCGGCCAGTGGGGCGCGGAGGACATGGAGTTCGGCATGCGCCTGGCCGCGCTGCCGGTGCCGGTGCTGTTCCGCGACGACAGCCGCTCGGTCCACGTGCACGACGTGGGCGTGGAGGGGCTGGCGCGCACCGCGCTGGTGCGGGG
>NZ_VSMK01000683.1 GCF_011682075.1 Nitratidesulfovibrio liaohensis | reverse complement strand
GATGCCGACGCGAACCCCGTGGCCGGGGCTCCCGCCGGTCCGTCAGGTAACCCGTCTGGCGGCGACCCGCTGCCAGGCGCGCTGCCGCTCATCGCCCAGACCCTGCCCGACGAACGCCCGGTGCGGGCCATCCGCCGCTACTGCATCGCCTGCTGCGGCGGCGAACGGGCAGAGGTGCGCACCTGCGACGCCCGCGACCGTTGCGCCCTGTGGTCCTACCGCTTCGGCGTGCTGCCGGAAACCTACCGCAAGGTCAAGGCCCGCCTGACAGGCCCCCGTACTCTGGTGCTGCCGGGCCTGCCCGCTGGCACGAACGGGTAATCTCCCCTTTCCCCCTTACGCGCACACTTGCCGACGCCTTTGCGGATGCTTTCCGAAGGGCGTCGATTTTTTCGTGCCTTGCCCCACCGCGTGCGGCGCAAGGCGCGTCGATGGCGCCCTTCACCGCCAGCCTAACCGCCAGCTTCTGCGGGCAGGGGACGTGGAACAGCAGATCCGCCGCGGGTAGGGGCGGGGGCGGCGGCTGACGGTCTTTCCGTCCATATGCCCCATGCGGCGCACCGGTCGGATGTGGTCGTCGAGGCTTTTCATGCGGCGCGCCTGTGTCGGAAGCGACAAAAAAGGTGCGTGCAATGCGGCGGGGCAAAAGCCGATGACAGCACGGGGCAGGCGGCAAGGGGGCGGCATGGCGCGGCGCATCAGCGTTGTGCGGCCTCGCGGCGGCGGGTCAGCACCCCCACCAGCAGGGCCACGCCCAATGCCGCCAGCCAGCCCAGGCGCAGGGCGTGGAATTCCAGGG
>NZ_VSMK01000682.1 GCF_011682075.1 Nitratidesulfovibrio liaohensis | reverse complement strand
CCCCCGCCGGGGTCATGCGGGCCAGAAGGTGGGCGTCCAGCGCGGCGTCCGGCAGGCCCCAGCCCCACGGGGCATGGGTGGCCCGGGTGACCACGTGGTGGCGCAGCTCACGCGGCAGGGCGGTGGGCACGCCGTCCAGTCCTGCCACTTCCAGTTCGTGTGCCCGTTCGGGCAGGAAGGGGAAGGGCTGCCCCCCTTCGTACCACAGGAACTGGAGGAACGAGGCATTGCCGGTCCGGGCGCCGCAGTCGCGGGCAAGACCCAGCCCGGCACCGGTCTGGCCGGTGCCGGAAACATTGCCCGTGAACAAGGAGGCAGGTCCCCCCACGGCCAGCACCACGGACCGGGCGCGCACCGGCAGCACGTTGCCTGCCGGGTCCAGACACCACGCGCTGCCGGGTGGGCCGCCTTCCACGCCCAGCGAAGCCAAGGTGAAGCCCGGCAGCACCTCTACCCCGGCGGCCACGGCCACGCGCAGCATGGCGGCATGGGCCGCCGCGCAATCGGGAAGTACCGCGGCCACGGCCATTTCAGGAAAAAAGCAGGCGCTGCGGCGCAACCGCGCGCCGCCCGGCCCGGTGGCCAGTGGCACGCCCCACTGCTCCAGTTCGCGCAGGCGGGGTTCTCCCTGTTCCAGCAACAGGCGCACCAGCACCGGATCCGCCGTGCCGGGATGGGCGATGGACAGGGCACGCTCCAGGAGGGCGTCGCGCTCCTCGTCGTCGGCGGGGGCCAGCACCCCCAGCGAACCCGCATGCCCCGCAAAGGACGAGCCGCCCGGGCCCTCGTGCGGGGCCAGCACGAT
>NZ_VSMK01000681.1 GCF_011682075.1 Nitratidesulfovibrio liaohensis | reverse complement strand
TTCGGGGCCGAAATGTCCCGCCAGCCGCGCGCCGATGCCGAAGAACAGCGGGTCGCCGTCGGCCAGCACCGCCACCCGCAACCCGAGCGCCCGGCACGCGTCCATGGCTTGCAGGGCCGCATCCAGTGCCGCGCCGATGATGATGCGCTGGCCGGGATGCTCCGGAAACGATTCCAGCAACCGCGCCCCGCCCGCCAGCACCTGAGCCTGCGCCAGAGCGGCGGCATGTCCGGAAGGCAGGGGGGTGCCGCGCAGTCCGCAGCCGATGACGGTGACGGGATGTATCGCGGCGGGCGCGGCATCGGTCTGCCCGGCAGGGGGAATGGGGTGGGGGGGCGTTGCGTGGGTCATGCCGTCACCAGACATCTGCCATCCATGTGGAAAAGGTGCACCGTCACCGTGACGCGTTCCGCCCCGCCTGTCCAGCCATGGGCGGCATCGCGGGCCCGTTCGGCCACGGCGCGCAGCACGGAGGGGTGGGCCGGATCGGCCAGCAGCAGTTCCAGGGCCTGTCCGGCGGTGTTGGCGGCTGCTACCGCCGTACAGGTTTCCGCCCCCGCCCCCGCGTCTGTGGACCACTGGGCCAGCAGGGGCAGGTCCAGCGGGGCGGTGTGGGCGTGGGTGTGCGGCAGCCCCTGCGCCAGCTTGACCAGCTTGCCGAAAAAGCAGCCCCAGGCCACGCGGACAAAGCCGCGCTGGGCGGCGGCGGCCAGCGAGAAGGCCGCGAAATCCGCCGCCTGCACGAAGGCCAGCGGCGGCAGGGCGGGGTGGGCGCGCATGAGCAGGGTTTCGCTGCGTCGTCCGG
>NZ_VSMK01000680.1 GCF_011682075.1 Nitratidesulfovibrio liaohensis | reverse complement strand
AGCATGGCCATGGGCGGCACGCGGCCCACGCTCATCGACGCGCTGAACTACCGGGGGCACGCCGCCGTAGGCGATGTGGCGGCTTCGGCGCGGGGCATCCGCGAACTGGCCGGGCTGTGGGACCTGTACCCGGAACGGCTGGCCGACGACGCCATTGCGGAGGCCGTGACGCGCATCCGCGCCGCCGTCACCGATCTGGTGGACGAGGTCAACGCCCGCCCGGTGTACACCATCATGGAACTGTTGCAGGGCAGGGCGGTGGAGCCCGCCGCCGTGTACCTGATGGGCGGCCCGGCAAAGGTGATGCAGCCTCTGCTGGCACCGGCGCTGGGCAAGCGGGTGGAGGTGCCGGACGATTTCGCCGTGGCCAACGCCATCGGCGCGGCGCTTACCCGCACCACGGCGGAACTGGAACTGTTCGCGGACACTGAAAAGGGCGTGCTGTTCATCCCCACCCTGGGCGTGGAACGCAAGACCGAACGGGACTTCGACCTGGAACGGGCCAAGGCGGATGCCCGGCAGGCCCTGCTGGAACACCTCGCGAGCCTTGGCGTTACCGGCGGCGAGGCGGCGGTGGAAGTGGTGGAAGCCTCGTCGTTCAACATGGTGGGCGACTACGGCACCGTGGGCCGCAACATCCGCGTGAAGTGCCAGGTGCGGCCCGGCATCATGGGCGAGCAGGCCCGGTCAGGCCAGCAGGGGAACGGCGGCAGGAACGCCTGCGGCTGCAAGCCCTGCGCGGACGAGGCCGGAGCGTGAGCACGAAGCTTTCGCGGGGCGCGGCCGGGGGCATGTGCCTGCGGCG
>NZ_VSMK01000679.1 GCF_011682075.1 Nitratidesulfovibrio liaohensis | reverse complement strand
CGCCGTGCTGGGCGCCGTGGACCGGGCCGCCGCGCTGGGGGTGACCGTGCTGTTCGCCACCCACCGCACCGACCAGTTGCCCGCCTGCCTCACCCGCGCCCTGCTGATGCAGGGCGGACGCATCATGGCGGAAGGCCCGCTGGCGGAAGTCATGGCCAACCTGCCCGCCGACTCCGGCGTGTGCGGTGGAGATGGGCTGGACGCCCCGGATACGGCGCACAATGACGTGACCGGCATGCCCGCCCGGTCCGGCATGTCGGACATGAATGGCACAAACGCCGATTCGCCCTCGCCCCTGCCCCCGGTGCTGGCCCGCATCGAACGCGCCGACGTGTACGTGGAGCGGGCGCACGTGCTGCACTCCATCGACTGGACCATCCGGCGCGGCGAGAACTGGTGCGTCATCGGCCCCAACGGATCCGGCAAGTCCACCCTGCTGCGCCTGCTGCACGGCGAGGAAAATGTGGCCGTTGGCGGCGACATCGTGTGGTTCGCGGACGAGGCCTCCTGCGGTGTGGCCCGGCGCGAGCCGCCGCAACAGGCATCCCTGCGCGACCTGCCCCTGCTGCACCGCCGCGTGGCCCTGGTGTCCGACCAGTTGCAAGCCACCTACGGCTACGACCTGACCGCCGAGGAACTGGTGCTGACCGGATTTTCCGGCACCATCGGCCTGTACGACGAGCCGGACGAGGACCAGCGGGCCGAGGCCGCCCACTGGCTGCGCATGCTGGGTGCCGCCGGACTTGCCGGGCAGCGCATCCGCACCCTGTCCACCGGGCAGTTGCGCCGGGTGCTGCTGGCCCGCG
>NZ_VSMK01000678.1 GCF_011682075.1 Nitratidesulfovibrio liaohensis | reverse complement strand
GGTGCGAAAGGGCACTGGTGCTGGGCAACGGCGGCGCGGCCCGCGCCGTGCTGGCCGGTCTGCGCGAGCTTGCCGGTGCCGGAGAAGGCGTGGTGGGCACGGTGGCCGTCACCGGGCGCAACGCGGAAAAGGCCGCCCCACTGGCCGCCGAATTCGGCGCGGAAGTGGTGGACTGGGATGCGCGCGTCCACTGGGGCGCGGGCCTTGTGGTCAACACCACGCCCATGGGCATGTCCGGCGAGCGACAGGGCGACACGGCCTTTCCGGCACAGGGGTTTGCGGCGCAGGGCGTTGCGGCAGGGGGAGATGGACGGCGCGGGCTGGCCTACGACCTTGTCTACAACCCGCTGCGCACCCGCTTCCTGTCCGAGGCCGCCGACGCGGGCTGGGATACGCAGGATGGCCTGGGCATGTTCGTGGAGCAGGGACGTGAACAGTTCCGCCTGTGGACCGGGCTGGAACTGCCCGCCGAAGGCGCGCGCACCCTGGTTGCCGTGGCCCTTGGGCTGGGCGACGTGGCCGTGGGCCGCGTCTGCGGCCAGTGCGAACTGCCCGGTTTACACACGGGCTCGGGCAAGGGGTAGGGGACCATGGCTGCCACCGGCTGGCCGGGGCGCTTTGTGCGGCGGGACATGCCCGGACGTACGCCCCCGACCGTTCTTGCCACTTTCTTTATCGCTCTGCTGTTCCTGCTACGCCCACCAGCAGCTTGCGCGGATGCCGCGTCGCTTGCCGCGCTGCCCCTGCCGGAACTGACGGCCCGCCTCGCGGCCCGCTACGGCGGGCAGCAGCCAGCCCAGTGGGGACCG
>NZ_VSMK01000677.1 GCF_011682075.1 Nitratidesulfovibrio liaohensis | reverse complement strand
TCCGCCACCGGCGCCCGCATGGCCGGGGTCGCCGTCATCGCGCTGGGGCTGTTTCTGGCCGCCGCCTGCGCCGTGGCCTTCCGCATCGTGGCGCGCATCATGACCCCCATCGACCGGCTGGGCAGCTACGCCGAGGCCGTGGCCGGGGGGGACTTCAACGCGGCCATCGACGGCAGCTTCCCGGCGGAACTGGACGCCCTGCGCGGCTCCATCCGCAACATGGTGGCCCGGCTGAAGGACCGCCTGGGCTTTGCACAGGGCATTCTGGACGCCATTTCGCGCACCTTCCCGTGCATGACCCTGGACAACGCGGGCCGCATCACCTTTGTGGGGCAGATACTGCTCGACCTTGCGGGCAAACCGGGCAAGCCCGCCGACTACCACGGCCAGCGGGTGGGCGAATTCTTCTTTGGCGACGCCAGCCGCCGCACCCGCTCGGACGAGGCGCTGGAAACCCGCGCCCGCGTGGAAGGCGAAATGACCGTGGCTGGCGACGGCGGCGAGCACATCCTGCAAGTGAACGCCAACCCGGTGTTCGACCTGGACAACAACCAGACCGGGGCCTTCACCCTGTATTTCGACCTGACCACCATCCGGCGGCAGGAGGCGGACATCCGCGCCAAGAACGAGAAGATCGCCGCCGTGGCCGCGCAGGCCGTGGACATTGCCCGCGAGGTGGCGGCATCCGCCGGTGTGCTGGCCACTCAGGTGGAGGACGCGGCAGGCGGCGCGCGCATGCAGTCTGCCCACGCCACCGAAACCGCCGCCGCCATGGACGAGATGAACGCCGCCGCCACCGACGTGGCCCGCAACGCG
>NZ_VSMK01000687.1 GCF_011682075.1 Nitratidesulfovibrio liaohensis | reverse complement strand
AATGCCGCGGCGCGGTCGGGGTCCGGCGGTGTGGACAGACGCGGTGTCGGGGCTGAGGGCCCGGGCACGGCTGCCTTGGCCGAGGGAGAACCTGATGGGCCAGATGGAGCGGACGCGGCGGAAGCAACGGAGGCACCCACCGGGCTGGCGGGGCTGGCAGGGATCACCCGGCTTGCCGGTGCAGCCGGAGTGGCGGGGCCGGCCGCCGCTGGCTGAGGATGTTGGCTTGGCTGCACGGACGCGTTGCCCGCAGGCTTGGCGGCCACATCGGAAACTTTGGCACCGCTCTCGCCGGGCCGGAGTCCGGGCGCAGTGGCGGCGGGTTTGGCCATTCCGGTCAAGGGCGCCTGCACAGCGGTCTTCACGCCGTCACTGCCCGCCGTCTTGCCGGGCTCGGTGCCGCTGCCCGTGCCCGCACGTCCGGCAAAGCCGTATGAAGGCCGCGCGGGCCGGTCACCCGTGCGCTCCGTGGCCCGTTCGGCAGGCTTTACCGCCAAGGCATCCGCCGGTTTGCCCGCCCCCCGGTCAGGTGTCTTGTCCGGTGTCTTGCCGGGCGCGTTGTCGGTGCTCCGCTCGGAAAAACGCGACAGGGGGCGCTCGGCGGGCTTGCCCGCATCGACGGCTGCCGGACGGGGGGAGGCCTTGTCCTGCGCATTTTGTGAACTGGGTGAACTGGTCGAACCGGCGGAACTGGCGGAACTGGCGGAACTGGCGGCGCCAGAGCTGCCCGCACCCACAGGAGAAGGCCGCTCGCCCTGCCGGGGTTCCGACCTCGTGACGGCGGCCACACCCGCCCCGCCCGAAGGTGAAGCCTCTGTGGCGGCGGAAGTTTCACGACCTGATGTCGCCTTGTCCGGCTCCTTGCCGGGTTGCGTGGCTTCGGGGCGGGCGGAGGGCGGGGAGGAAGGCTTGTCTGACACGGCGGAACCCCTCGTGAGGTGGATGAGCAACGGCGCGGCGAGGGAACGGCAACCGCCCCCCCTTTCCCGACATTTCATGATATACGCGCGGGCACCCTGCCGCGCAACCGGATTATGGCGACCTTCCTGGTCACTGTGTCTGCTGCGTGCATGGCGGCGCCCCTCCACGGGTCATCACCGCCCCGCCCCCTCCCCCAGGAAGGGGATTCCCTGCCGTTCCGCCGTATTCCTCGGACGGAACGGCAATCCGGAAAAACCGGATTCTCCGCGCCAATCAACAATCTTGGCTATCACCGTCACAACGCAACGTAGGCAAAACCCTACCTCGCTGCATCATGCATTTCACTATCCCCCCACTGAAGACTGTGCGCCATTACAATACTTCGCAACGCGATAACTACACCTATGGGAATCGCTGCACATTTTTGTTCACCCGCTTGCATGCTTCACCACGTTCCCCCCCATTTTTCACTACACAGACGTACATTTCCTTGCCGAAATTCATCCAAGCGCATATACACTCAAAATCAGCCTTCCAGATATTCCCACTGCATGACGGTGCATCGCGCATCATCTACGCGAAAAAGCGTCATGGAAATCCAGCCCCCCGATGACACCGGGCAGTCGCACCTGCCCGCCCAACCTGCGCCCGAACGGCGCGCAGACACCATGAGGTAGCGATGACCCGTTCCCCGCAGGGTGCCGCCGGGCGCGGCACCGCCCCCGTCGCGTTGCTCCTGCCCGCCGCCGGGCAGGAGCTTCATTTCGACGCCAACGCCGATTCCCGTTTCGCTTTGGGCTTTCCCACCGACGCCGCCGCCCTCGACCGCAGCGGCGACGACCTGGTGTTCAGCTTTCCCGACGGCGGCCGCATCGTTCTGTCCGGATTCTTCGAAGGCAACAACGCCGACCTGATGCCGGAATTCAGCCTTCCCGAAGGCGGCACCGTTACCGGCTATGACTTTCTGGCCGCCATGGAACCCGACCTGTTGCCCGCCGCAGGCCCCGGCGCGGGCGCGGGCGCTGCCGGTGGCGGCGTGGGTGACTACAGCGACGACCCCGGCAGCCTCATCGCCGGGGTAGACCGCATGGACCCGCTGTCCCCGTTCTTCTGGAACAGCGCCATGGAACCCACGCTGGACGCCGAAGGCCCGCTGGACACCGCGTCCGGCACGCTGACCTTCACGCTGTTGCCGGTAACCCCCGACGGCAGCCTGGCCAGCACCCTGGGCGGCTACGAGGACAACCGGCCCGACCAGCACCTGGACCCCACCGGCGGCGACGAGCAACCATTGCAACTCGCCGTGGTTTTCACTCCGGCGGACAACGAGGTGCTGACCCAGCTCACCCTCACCGGTTTCCATGAAGGCACCACCATCAGCATCGGCGACCCGTCCTTCGGCCCCGGCAGTTTCGTGGTGACCTCCCCCGGCCAGATCGTCACGCTGACCCCGGCGCAGATCGCGGCGGGCGTGTTCGTGCGGCCGCCGGAAGACAGCTCCGCCGACATGAACCTTTCGGCCACAGCCGCCATCACCGACCCGGATTCCGGCCTGAGCAGCGTCATTTCCGGCACCTTCACCCTGGTCATCGACGCAGTGGCCGACAAGCCCGGTCTGGAGGCCATGGCGCAGTCTGCCCCGGCTGCCGAGGAAACGCCCGTCACCGTGCACGCGGCGGCCACCTTCACCGACCTTGACGGTTCGGAGCGCCACTTCATCGAAGTGCGCGACATCCCCACCGACTGGGTGCTCACCGGTAAACTGCCACAGGGCTGGGTGATCGTGGACCCTGTCACCCATCAGCCCGTCACCACGCCGGTGCACGGTCTGGGCGAAAACTCCACCTACACCCTGGTCATCGAGGTGACGGACGCCACCACCGCCAGCCACGGCGGCATCAATTCCGGCGACAGCGCCAGCATCGGCGCGGACCTCACCTTCGACCCGCGCGACTGGTCCGACGAGCGCTGGGGCGACGGCACCACGCGCGACGGTGAGGGCGGCACCACGCTGACCGTGGCCGCCGTGGCGCAGGAAACCGTGACCGATGGCGAACTGACCACCGGCAACAACATTTCCGAGACCACGGAAACCGTCGTGGTTTCGCGCACGGAGGACCATCCGGACATCACGCCGGAAGGGGCCACCGGCCATGCCCTGACCCTGGTTTCCGACGAATCCGCCGGGTTGCAGCAGTACGGCGCCAAGGGCGACGTGGACCCGTCCGGCCCGTCCGGGCTGTCCACCCCGGTCAATGCGGTGCTGACGGGTCTTGGCCTGTCCGCCGCCGATGCGCTGTCGGCCACGCGGGGCACCGTCAACTTCGACCTGCATTCCGACGGCAGCGCAGAGACGGCGGGCAACCAGGCCTCGCCTTCCGCCGTGTCCATCGCCTGGGACGCCGCGCAGGCCGTGCCGGAAGGCACCGTGTTGCGAACTGCCTCGGGCGCGGACATCTCGCTGGTGGTGGATGAAAACGACGCGCACGTGCTGCGCGGCGTGTACACCGAGGGCGGCGTGCAGCACACCGCCTTCGTGGTGGTCATCACCGGGGCGGACCTTTCCGGCGCGGGCTCGGCCACGGTCACCTTCGTGCAGTACGCCCCGCTGGCCCACGGCAACACCGGCAACCACAATGAAGGGCTGGACCTGCCCGCGTTCCGGTTCACCGTCACCGACGACGAGGGCGACACCGCCTCGGCCACGGTGCAGGTGACCGTGCGCGACGACGGCCCCACGGCCACCCCGGACAACAACACCTTCGACGAGGCCACGGCAACCGCCATCGACGGCAACGTGCTGACCGGCGAAAGCTCGCACGGCACGGACAGCACGCCCGACGCATCCGGCACAGACGGCTGGACGGGCAGCGGTGCCGTGACGGGATTCTCGATCAACGGCACCAGCTACGGCGTTGACACCCCCGTGACCATCCTCAACCCCGGCACCTCCGTCCCTGCGGGCACCTTCACCCTGCACGCCGACGGCAGCTACACCTTCACCCGCGCGCCGGGCCAGGACATTGCCGATTCCTTCACCATGAAGGTGAACTACACGGTCAAGGACGGCGACGGCGACTCTGCCTCGTCCACCCTGACCCTGAAGCTGAACGCCACGCCCACCCTGCAACTTTCGCTGACCGGCGATTCACAGGTGTACGAGGACGCGGCCTACGGTGCCCGCGTGAACCCGGCGGGTTCCACGGGCGGCGCGGACGGCTGGAACGCCAGCGGCGACAACAGCCACGACATCGCCACTTACACGGTCAACTGGTCCTACGCGGGCGGGCGTGCCACCGGCGGCACCTTTGCCGCGGGTACCTTTGCCTTCGACGTGACCCTGAAGGACGGCTCCGCCAGGTTCGACGCCGACACCACCAACAACACCACCATGGCCAACACCGGCGACGTGACCTGGGCCGTGCCCGATGGCAGCGGCGGCTGGACGGCCATGACCTTCAACCTCACCACCGCCGACGGGCGCGCCGCGCTGGTCGCCGCCCTCAACGCGGACCTGGCCGAACGCTACGGCAGCAATGCCGAAGGCGAAAGCTACGTGCGGGTCAGCGGCGTTTCCGCCGACGGCAAGACCCTGACCTTCACCGTGCTGGACGGCTGCCCGCTGGACGACGCACTGCCCGTGCGCGTGGCCGCCATCGACGACCGGCTGGGCGACAACAACGAAAACTACTCGGTGCAGATCGGCAACATCCACCCGGCGGAAGACACCCCGTCCACCATGGACGTGGTCATCGCCGGGCAACGCAGCCAGACCACCACCGTGTACGACGAAGGCAACAACGCTGAGGGCGACGGCTTCCGCGTGGGGCTGGAAAGCCCGGTGCCCGCGCAGGAAAGCGACGGCACGGCCCAACTCACCGTGGTGCTCTACGAGAAGGACGGCGACCTGTACACGGTGAACGAAGCCCCCGCGCAGAACATCACCGTATCGCTCAAGTTCGGCGCCACGGGCGACACCGCAGGAGCCGACCAGGACTACTTCACCACCACCTCGTACACCCTGAAGCCCACCGACTGGACCTGGAACGCCACGGAAAGCCGCTGGGAAGCCAAGGTGCCGGTAAAGCTGGCCGACGACCGCCTGAGCGAGGGCAGCGAAAGCTTTACCGTGAAGCTTACCGGCGTGTCCGGGCACGAGGCCGGGCTGAACGACGCCAAGACCACCGCCACGGTGACCATTACCGACGACACCGCCGCCGGGCACGAAGCGAAGCTGGACGGTCCGTCGCTGGAATACTTCGGCCCGGAAACCGTGGTGCGCGAACCCGTGGCCCCCGGCGAATCCGCCGAGTTCACGGGTGGCGTCAACACCACCGGCACGGTGAACACCGTGGGCTACACCATCATCCTTACGGAAGTTGCCGCGCAGGACGTGGTGGTGTGGCTGAAGCTGGGGTCCGCGGGCCTCGGCACCGACTTCCGCACCGGTACCGGCCTGCACGCGGCATCGGAAACCAGCGGCCTGCCCGGCTACGCCGACCGCCCCGAAGGGGCCGACTACTACGTCATCGTCAAGGCGGGCGAGGCATCCGCCCGGTTCTCCGTGGACATCCTGCACGATCACGACACTGCCGGCGACGGCCATGGCGTGGACGCTGGCACGGACACCGTGTCGTGGACCATCGTGGACATGCAGGGCAGCGAAGTGCGCTTCACCCCCGGCGAATCCGGCTCCACCAGCACGGAAACCATCGCCGACGACATGCGCGGGCCGGTGGTGTCCATCACCGAACTGGACGCCACCCAGAACACCGCCGACGGCACAACCACCATCAAGGTGGGTCTGGGCAACGACGCCGACGGCCACGCCACGGCCAACGAGGACGTCACCGTCACCCTTCAGGTGGTGGGCAGCGACGGCAGCGTGCATGAATACACCGTGACCATACCCGCCGGTCAGGACACGGGCAGCCTTACCCTGCCCATCCCGCACACCGACTACTACCACGTGCGCGTGGTGGGCGCCGATGGCGGCGAAACCCGCCATGACGACGGGTTCCGCTTCGTTGACGTCACCGGCCCCGGTGGTGGCGGCGGCACCGACCATGGCCGCGTCACCCTGGGCCTTGCCGCGCACGACCTGCCGGAAAACGCCAGCCACGACGGGGTGAACCAGGCGGTGTACACCGTCACCGGCAGCCTGTCGGACAACTACCGCCCCCTGCAGAACGGCGACGTCAGCTTCACCCTGAAGGCCTTCGACAACAGCGCGCACAGCCCCGACGACTACACGGCGGGCAACGTGACCGTGACCGTGGATTCCGGGCTGATGGTGCTGGCCAAGATGTCCGCCACCGACAGCTTCTCGGTGGATGTCATGGAGGACGGCACGGCGGTGTTCACCATCCCCGACCTGCAATTCCTGGGGGGGACGCATGCGGTGTCCATCAGCTTCGCGCCTGACGGCACGGCGGCCATCACGGTGGACGGCAAGTCCGCCGACGGGCTCATCGCCACCCTGATCGAAGACCACCTGCTGCACGGCGCGGTGACCGTAACCGGCCAGACGCCCATCGTGAACGTGGTGGACGACCACCGCGTGGAAGGCGACGAAACCTACTCCGTGGTGCTGTCCAACCTCAGCGGCAACGCCACCGTGGCCGGTGACGGGCACGGGGCCATGGACAGCGCGACCATCATCGACAACGACGCCCCCACGGTGCAGGTGACCATCACCGACCATACCGGTGCGCAGACGGACACCGCCACCGAAGGCCAGGCCCACCCGCTGACGGTCACCGTCAGCCTGGTGGACGCGGATGGCCACCCCCTGGCCCTGGGCGACGGCCCGGTGACCTTCCAGCTTACCTTCACCGGCACGGCGGAACAGGGCAAGGACTTCGCTCCCTACACCACCCTGGTCACCATTCCGGACGGCGGGTCCGCCGCCTCGGTGCAGGTCAGCCTGCCGGATGATTTCATCAGCGACGGCAACCGCACGTTCAAGGTCACGGCCACCCCCGTGGCCAACGACCCGTACAACGGCTACCCCGCCGGGTTCATCGGCAGCGGCAGCAGCGCGGAAGTGACCATCGTCGACCACGTCAACGGGCCGGACGTGACGCTGACGGCGTCCGCGACAAGCATCTCGGAAAACAATGGTTCCGCCAGCTTCGGCATCTCCATGGACAAGGCCGTGGAAGAGGACGCCACCTTCACCGTGCGCGTGGACTTTGGCCCCGGCATGACCGAGGCGGACCTGGCCGGGGTGAAGATAGGCGCCGCCGCCGTGTCGACCGCCGGAATCACCAGGGTGTTCGCCGCCGACGGCACCACAGTGGTGGGCTGGGAATTCCAGGTCACCGTGCCCAAGGGCAGCGCCGGGGGCGGGGCCTTCAGCGTGGTGACGCGGAACGACTACGAGACCGAGGGCAAGGAAACCTTCACCGTGTCGCTGGTGGACAGCCACGGGGGCGAAATCGGCAGCCTTGGCGCGGCCCACACCGTCACCGTCAACGACACCCTGGACGGTCCGCAGGTGTATCTGGACACCAAGGGCGGCTACGGCACGGCGGAAGAAGGCGGCAGCGCGGAACTGCACATCGGCATGACCAAGACCGCCGTGGCCGACTTCAGCGTGGACCTTACCGTGCAAACGCCGGAGCTGCTGGTGCCCGGCTCCACCGCCACGCTGTGGATCAAGACCGCCGGCGGCGACTGGCAGGCAGTGGACACGGCGGTGGCCATCGGCGCGGACGGCTCGCTGCGGGTCACCGTGCCCGCCGGGGCCGTGGACGCCAAGGTGCAGTTCGACCTTGCAGGCAACGACGTGGTGGGCGACAAGCACACCTTCACCGTCACCCTGGACGGCGTGGCCGACGGCGAAAGCGCGCTGCGTTCGGTGGGTTCGCTCACCTCCACCTTTGCCGAGGAAAGCCACAACTCCATCACCTACCAGCTTGCGGGTTCCGCGCCGGACAGCAACGCGGTGGTCACCTACACCCTGAAGGGCGTGGCCTTCGCCAACGTGGTCTCGGTGACCGTGGACGGGCAGGCCGTGGCCATCACCAATGTGGGCGGCAAGGCTACCTTCTCGGTGACCGGCACGGCGGGCGCGGCCATATCGGACCGCATCACCGTCACTTTCAAGGATGCCGGGGCCGCCGCCGACAAGGCCGCCCTGACCATCGGCAGCAGCGTGCGCCTGAGCGCGGACATCGCCGTGGCAGACACCACCCCCGGCATCATGGCAGCGGCGGCCACGCTCATCGCGCTTACCGGCGACGAGGCCGCGCTGGCAGCCACGGGCGTGCTGCACACCAGTGACCTGCTGGCGGGCGTGGACGACCCCAGCCCCCATGGGGCGGGCATCGGCTTCGGTGCCAACGCCTCGGCCAGCGACGGTATCGGCCACGCCGGTTCCGGCTGGACCGTGGACACCGGCAGCGGCGAGCTGCACTACAGCCTTACCGGCGACGGTCACTACACGTACACCGCGCACGATCTGGGCGATGCGGCGGACAAGGTCACGGCCACCCTGACCACCCACGTGCAGACGGGCAGCGTATTCGACGGTTCCGACGATGCGCACGGCATCGGGCTCATCGTGGCCGGGTCCGCCCATGGCGACACCATCACCGGTTCCAGCGGCGATGATCGCATCCACGGCGGCGCAGGCGACGACCACCTGTACGGCGGTGCCGGAAACGACGTGCTGCACGGCGGCGACGGCAACGACTACCTTGACGGCGGCGCGGGGGTGAACACCCTGTACGGCGACGCGGGCAACGACACCCTTGTGGTGCACGACACCGGCGGCGACGGGTTCATCACCAGCCACGACTTCGCCGGGCTGCACGGCGGCACCGGGCACGACACCCTGCTGGTGCAGGGCGAAGACGTGACCCTGGACTTCAGCCGCATCACGGCGGGCACGGTCACCGGCATCGAGGCCATCGACCTTACCGCCCACGGCGCGCAGCATGTTACACTCAGTCTGGACGACCTGACCTCCAGCGACACCGGGTCGCTGGCAGTGGTGTTCGGCGAGGCTCCGGTGCTTTCCGCCAGCACGGCGGCCAGCTCGGCCCATACCGCCGACGGCTCGGTAACCTTCACGGCGGCGGGGGGCGATTCGGTAACCCTTACCGGCCTTACCGCCACCCAGATCGCCAGCATCGGCGACCTGACCGATACCCATGACCACCAGTTGCTCATCCACCAGGTGGTCAGCTCCACCTCTGGCGGATAGCCGGGCCACGACGCAACGGCAGAGCAGGCATCCCGCAAACGCACTACGGGCCGCCCCTTTCGGGGCGGCCCGCTTCATTTCGATGTCCGGAGCCTCGTGGAGGCCCTTGCGTTGCCGCAGCCGGCAACCGTGGGCTAGCCGCCGAGGTAGGCCTTCTTCACTTCCGGGTCGTTCAGCAGCGCATCGGACGGGCCTTGCGCCACGATCTCGCCGGTATCCAGCACGTAGCCGCGGCTGGCCACCTGCAGGGCAAGGCGGGCGTTCTGTTCCACCACGATGATGGTCAGCCCCTCGCGGTTCAGTTCCTTGAGGGTGCGGAACATCTCGTACATCAGCAGCGGGGCCAGGCCCATGGACGGTTCGTCCAGCAGCAGCACCTCGCAGCTGGTCATCAGCGCACGGCCCACGGCCAGCATCTGCTGTTCGCCCCCGGACAGGGTGTCGCTGCGCTGGGTGCGCCGCTCCGCCAGGCGGGGGAACAGGTCGAATATCCGTTCCAGGTCGCGGCTGATGGCCGGGTCGTTCTTGCGGGCGTAGGTGGCCAGCATCAGGTTTTCCATCACGGTCAGGTTGCCGAAGATGTGCCGCCCTTCGGGCACCAGCGCGATGTGCAGCTTGCTGACCACGTCGTGCGGTTCCACGTTCAGCAGCGACTTGCCCTTGAACAGGATGTCGCCGCCGCTGACCTTGGGCGCCTCCGGCGGGGGCAGGCGCATGATGGACTTCAGCGTGGTCG
The DNA here is from genome assembly GCF_011682075.1 of Nitratidesulfovibrio liaohensis. Taxonomy (GTDB): domain Bacteria; phylum Desulfobacterota; class Desulfovibrionia; order Desulfovibrionales; family Desulfovibrionaceae; genus Cupidesulfovibrio; species Cupidesulfovibrio liaohensis. The sequence continues at coordinate 3,171 of NZ_VSMK01000687.1, read as the reverse complement.
ATTTGCCCGCGCCGTTGGCCCCGATGAGGGTGACGATCTCCCCTTCGTTCACATGGAACGAAAGGCCGTGCAACGCCTCGATATTGCCGTACTTTACGTAGAGATTCTCGATGGAGAGCAGCATCAGATCGTATCGTCTCCCAGGTATGCCTTGATGACCACCGGGTTGGACTGGATTTCCTCCGGCGTTCCTTCGGCAATGGTGCTACCGAAATCGATGACCTTGATCCATTCGCACAGGCTCATGACCACCTTCATCTGGTGTTCGATCATCCAGATGGCGATGTCGAACTCGTCGTGAATCCAGCGGATGAGCTTGATCAGCCCGTCCACGTCCGCCGAGTTCAGCCCCGCCGCCGGTTCGTCCAGCAGCAGCAGCTTGGGCCTGATGGACATGGCCCGGGCAATCTCCACCCGGCGCTGCAACCCGTAGGGCAGGTTGCGTGGCAGTTCGTGCGCGGCGTCCTTCAGGTCCATGGCCTCCAGCATTTCCCAGGCGATGGCGTCGATGTTGCCTTCGCTTTTGGTAAAGCGACCGGTACGCAGAAAGGCGTCCCAGATGGTGTAGCCAAGGCGGTGGTGCTGGGCGATGCGGATGTTGTCCAGCACGCTCATCTCGTGCCACAGCCGGATGTTCTGGAAGGTGCGTGCAATGCCCCGCGCCGTCACCTGGTGCGGACGCAGGCCCGCGGTGGGCTGGCCGTCGAAGATGATCTGGCCTTCGGTGGGCTGGTAGAACCCGGATATCAGGTTGAACACCGTGGTCTTGCCCGCGCCGTTGGGACCGATGAGCGCGATGAGCTTGCGCTCTTCCAGCGATATGTTGAAGTCGGAAACGGCCTGCAGCCCGCCGAAGCGTTGCGTCACGCCTTTCATTTCAAGCAGCGGCATGTCCTCGTTCCCCTATTTGAACGTGTAGAAGCGGCGCAGCTTCGGGAAGACGCCCGAAAGCTCGCGGTTGCCCATGATGCCCTCGGGCCGGAACTGCATGAGCAGGATGAGGATGAGCGGGATGAGTACCCACTTCCACACCTGGCTCAGTTCGTATCCGGCGGGCAACAGGTTGACCGCGTGCAGGGCCGCATCCAGACCGGGAATGACGAAGCGCAGCGATTCAAGCAGCAGCGTGAACAGGATGGCCGCCATGACCGAGCCCGACAGCGAGGCCATGCCGCCAAGGTAGACCATGACCAGGCCTTCCGTGGACTTCAGGATGTTGAAGGCCTGCGGGTTCACGTAGCCGTACACGTGGGCGTACAGCGCCCCGGCAACCCCGGCAAGGCCGGACGACACCATGAAGGCCACCAGCTTCACGTGGTTGGTGTCCACGCTCATGATCTCGGCGGCCACCTCGTCCTGGCACACGGCGGAAATGCCCTTGCCGTAGGTGGAATTGACCAGGCGGCGCAGTATCCACACCGAGAACAGCGTGCCCAGGATCACCCAGATGAACATCCAGGGAATGTCCACCATGTCGCGCATGCCGTTGATGACCCGCTTCATGCCGTGAAAGCCGCGCGGGCCGCCGATGATGTCCAGGTTCTCGATGACCGAGATGACGATGTAGTTGGCGGCGATGGTGATGATGGCCAGGTAGTCGCCGCGCGTGCGGAACGAGGGCAGCGCCACCAGCAGGCCGAACACAGAGGCCACAAGCCCGGCCACGATCAGCACCACGGGGAACAGCATGGGGGCCAGTTCCGGCGGCAGCAGCGCGTCGCCCACCAGCTTGTTGGAGGTGAACAGCACCACCGAAAGCACCGACGAGGCATAGGCGCCAACGCACATGAACCCGGCGTGCCCGCACGAGAACTCGCCCATGTAGCCGTTCACGATATTCAGGCTGCTGGCGAAGATGATGTTGATGCCCATGAACATGAGCACCGTCTGGGTGTACTGGTCTATGACGTTGAACTGCGCCAGCAGCACAAGGCCAAGGCACAGCGCCGCCAGTGCGGCGTTGAGGGTGTATTTCTGCATGTTCGCGTATCCTCTGGCGTGCGTCGCGGGTTAGATCTTGGTGGTCTTTGCCACGCCGAAGAGGCCGGTGGGCCGTTGCCACAGGATCATCAGCAGGATGGTGAAGGCGAACAGGTCCCTGAATGTCGAGGGCAGGAACGCCGCCACCATGATCTCGATGAACGCCAGCAGAAAGCCGCCGATGAACGCCCCGCGAATGTCGCCGATGCCGCCCACCACCGCCGCGATGAAGGCCTTCCAGCCCACCATGGCGCCCATGTAGGGGTCGAGAATGGGGTAGGACATGGCGAAAAGCAGCCCGGCAAGGCCCGCGAAGCCCGACCCCAGCACGAAGGTGAAAACGATGATCGAATCGAGCGGAATGCCCATCAGCGGCAGCGCGAACTTGTCCCACGCCACCGCGCGCATGGCCATGCCGATGCGGGTGCGGGTGACGATGAACTGCAGCAGAAAGAACACCAGGAACGCCGCCACGATGACCCATACCTTCAGGTTGGTCACCGACACGGAGCCGAAGGTGTACACCACCTTGTCCACCATGTCGGGCAGCTTGCGGCGGCTGGCGCCCAGCAGCGCGAGGTTGCCGTTTTCAAGGATAAGCCCGCACATCAGGGCGGTGATGACCACGTACAGACGGTGTGCGCCCTTGCGCCGCAGGGGGCGGTAGGCGATGCGCTCCAGCGTCACGCCGACCCCGGCGGTGAGCAGCATGGTCAGCGGCACGGTCAGCGCCAGCGCGGCCCAGCCGGGCAGGTTGAACACGCCCAGAAGGTCGCCCAGCAGCAGCGAAGAGACGAAAAATGCGATGTACGCGCCCACCATGAAGATGTCGCCGTGGGCGAAGTTGATGAGCAGCAGCACGCCGTACACCAGGGTGTAGCCCAGGGCGATCAGTGCGTAGAAGCTGCCCCACTGGAGCGCGTTGAACAGGTTCTGGATGAAGATTTCCACAGTCCCGAAACCCTCCGTGGAACGGTTTGCCCCTTGGCGCGCGCCGTGCGCGCGTCAGGGGGGCAGAACACGGGCGGCGCGTCGTGCGCGCCGTCCGTGAAAGGTGATTCGTATGTTCCGCTTCGCAGGTGCCAGGTTCCGGATGGGAACCCGCGCAGGGCGGCACCTTGGCCGGGCGGCAACCCGGCACGCCGCAGGGCGGCGCGGATGGAAGCGGAAGCCGCGCTGTGCGTGCGGCGG
>NZ_VSMK01000675.1 GCF_011682075.1 Nitratidesulfovibrio liaohensis | reverse complement strand
CGCGCGAACGGCGCGGCGGCATGCGCCGCCTGGCGCGGGCCATGCAGCACATCGCCAAGCTGAACCTGACGGACCCGGCGTCCAGCGACTTCGCGCCCGAAAACTGCCGGTCCATGCACGACCTGGTGCGCTTTGCCCACGAACGCGGCGTGGCCGAGATGTTCTCCCTCGTGGGGCGCGGCGGGCGCGGCCTTGGCGGTGCCAAGAAGCTGCGCACCGACGTGCCCATGATCATGTACGTGCTGAACATCGAGGACGGGCTGTTCCCCACGGCGGCGGGCAAGGAAGAGATCGGGCCCGACGACTTCCGCTCCACGCCCATGTGGGCGCTGTGGTTCGGCCTGTCCGCCGCGCGCGAGCTGTGGGCCAACATGCCCCCGGCGGCGGACTGGAACGAGCTGGACCGCATAAGCGCGGGCATCTTCCGGCGCGATGCCCCCCAACTGGCCAGCTACGCGGTGATCTCCGCCCACTACGCGCACCTGATGATGCGTTTCGGCTACCATTTCGCGCTGGTGGATACCCTGTGCTCTCCCGAGGACCGCACCAACTACATCCAGTTCCGCTTCAAGGGCGGCGGCGCGGCGGCGGAAGGGCGCGAACTGCGCATCCGCGTGCTGGAACGGGTGCTGGCCCGGCAGGGCTTTGCCGTGAAGACCCGTGGCGACCTGCTGGACGCCCGCCACGGCCCGGACGCCGAGGCCGTGATCCAGAAGCGGCTGGCCATGCTGGGCATGCTGCTGGCGGAAACGCGCCTGCTGGACGTGCGGCTGGGCGATGCCGACGAGGCCGAGGCCATGGCCGACGACTTCCTGGCCCGGCTG
>NZ_VSMK01000674.1 GCF_011682075.1 Nitratidesulfovibrio liaohensis | reverse complement strand
CAGTGCACAATCCCAAAAAAGAGGTCATGCCGCGCCACCTAGAGCAGCGATGAGGCCATAAAGCTTCATCAACCACTAGCAAGGAGGCCGACATGACCACTGGAAGAAGGTCACGGAATGGCGTGGGAAAAATCTATCTGCAATCGGCCATCGACTGCCACAGCCGCTACGCCTTCGGCAGACTGTACACCAGCAAGCTGCAGGTTGCGGCGGTACACACGCTCAACGAGTCCGTGCTGCCCTTATTCGAGGAGCACGACACGCCGGTCGTCACGGTGCTTTCGGATAATGGCCGGGAATTCTGCGGGCGTCCCGACAGGCATCCCTATGAGTTGTTCCTGCAACTGGAAGGCATCGAGCATCGGACAACCCGCGTCAGACGCCCGCAAAGCAACGGCTTTGTGGAACGGCTGCACAGAACATTGCTCGACGAGCATTTCAGGATTCAGGGGCGCAGGAACTGGTACGAGTCCTTAGACGAAATGCAGACGGACCTGGATGTTTACCTGCACCACTACAACCACGAGGGGGCGCACCAAGGCAGAAACATGAACGGTCGGACACCCTACCAAGCTTTCCGTGATGGCCTTCCCGAGGGCCAGCCGGAAGAGGACAGCAAAGGGCAGCAGGCAGCCTGATCAGCGCCCCGCCGGGCACGGCAGTGTCAGGTGAATACTATCTCTGTACAGTAAATACTATCTCTGTACACTTCTTGTTCACACAGCTACGCATCACTGCTTTTTGACTTCTGACCTTGTAAATTCTTCACATTCGTAGGAGGCATTGGCAAATTATGAGTCATAGCGTAATCTGTAATTTTATTCTT
>NZ_VSMK01000673.1 GCF_011682075.1 Nitratidesulfovibrio liaohensis | reverse complement strand
CACGCAGGCTTCCACCGCGCGCACCTTGTCCGCGTGCAGGGGCAGGCCGCGCAGCCGGGCGGTGGCCGCGTCGTCCGGCCCGTCGAATTGCAGGAACACCGAATCCAGCCCCGCTGCGGCAAGGCGCGCGGCATAGCCCTTCTCACGCGCCAGACGCAGGCCGTTGGTATTCAGTTGCACAAAGGGATAGCCTAGGCCGCGCACGGCGGTGATGAGCTGCGGCAGGTCGTCGCGCAGGGTCGGTTCGCCGCCGGAAAGCTGGATGTTGGCATCGCCCGCGCGCGGGCGCAGCACGGCCAGCCGGGTGACCAGTTCGCCCAGGGTGGGATCGTCCTCGCGGCAGGATGCGCGGCTATCGCCCTTGCGCCGTTCGTCACCCCGCCCACTCCCCGGCTCCCTGCCCTGCCCCCCACTCTGCCGCTCACCCCGATCCCCCTGTCCCTCACCCGGCCCTGCCGACGCAAAACACACCGGGCAGCGCAGGTTGCAGCGTTGCGTCACCTCGATGAGCAGGGTGCAGGTGTGCTGGCCGTGGTCCGGGCACAGCCCGCAATCATTGGGACAGCCAAGGACGCGTTCCGTGCCGGGGCCGCGCCGGGCGGTGGGAATCTTGGGACGCACCCAGCCGGTGAAGGCAGGCTCGCCCCGCCACACCGGCACGGAAAATTCACCGTGCTCGGGACAGCGCTTGACCAGCAGCACCGTATCGCCCACGGCCACCCGCTCGGCCGGGGCAGGGCCAAGGCACACCGGGCACACGCTTGCGGTGCGGGCCAGTGCCCGGCCCTGCGCCGCTGCCCGCGCCTCACCCCCGGTCCGCCCCGGT
>NZ_VSMK01000672.1 GCF_011682075.1 Nitratidesulfovibrio liaohensis | reverse complement strand
GTGGGCGCCTCGAACAGGTGCAGTTCGCCGGGCAGGTCGCGCGCGGCGCGCAGCGGGCCGCAGGCCGAGCGGCCCTGCATCAGCCCGCCCGCAAAATCGAGGATGCGCGCCGAGGAACGGTAGTTTTCCTCCAGCGCCACCACGGAAAGGTCGGGCCACGCCTCGCGCAGGAAGGCGGCCACGTCGCCGTGCGCGCCCCGGAAACCGTAGATGGACTGATCCGGGTCGCCGATGCCGAAAAAGCCCGCCCCGCCGCGCGGGGCCAGCGCCCGCACCAGCGTCAGCTGCAGGGGCGAAAGGTCCTGGATCTCGTCCACCAGCACGTGCCGCCACGGGCTGGCGTAGATGTTGTTCTGCATCTGATCCAGCCAGAATTCCAGCAGATCGGTGTAGTCGGCCAGATTCCAGGCCGCCTTCTGCTCGGTGTAGCGGGCCAGCAGCGGGGCGTGCTCCGCAAGGCACGAACGCATCTTCTCGCGGCACACCCCGATGGCTTCCCACGCCTCGCGCAGGCGCTGGGCGGGCTCGTCGGGGTTGGCTTCCGCGAACACGCGGCGGGCCGCCTCTTCCGAAAGCAGCACCGGTGGCGTGGGCGTGGCCCGGTGCCAGTATTCGAAGGCCAGGGCGTGCAGGGTGTCGGTACGCGGCAGGGGGGCGTCCTCGCCAAGGGCGGTGGCGAGGCGCTCGTCCATTTCCGCCGCCGCGCGGCGGGTGAAGGTGACGGCCAGGATGCGCCGGGCGTCGATGCCCGTTTCCACCAGATGCAGCACCCGGCCCACCAGGGTGCGGGTCTTGCCCGTGCCGGGACCGGCCAGCACCAGCACCGGC
>NZ_VSMK01000671.1 GCF_011682075.1 Nitratidesulfovibrio liaohensis | reverse complement strand
CGCAACCGTTCGGCCTTGCGGCGCAGGGCCGTGGCGGCATCCAGCGCCTTTCTGGCCAGCGGCAGCAGGTCGGCGCCCGCGTCGGTCAGGTCCATGCCGCGCGCGCGGCGTCGGAACAGGGTCACGCCCAGAATGTCTTCCAGCGCGCGAATCTGTCCGCTGAGGGCCGACTGGCTGATGTGCAGCTCTGCGGCGGCGCGGGTGAGCGTGCCGGATTCGGCCACGGTGGCGAAGGCGCGGAGCAGGTGCAGTTCCATGACGGTGCGCGGGGTTGCGGGCGAAGGGGTAAAGGCAGGTGACGCCGAAGGCCGAGGGGAAGGGCGTAAGCGCCATGCCATCGCCGGAGAAAACCGGCCATTTCCTGTCTGACCGGGCGGGCATTCGGCCACGCCGAACGCTGCCTTCGGGAAATACCGTTGGATTTCCGGGCGCTATGGGGCCAAGGATGGCACGGAAACAACAGGAGGGCAACCCCATGCGCAGCGCGCAACTTGGACCGTGGCTTCTGGCGGGGCTCATCGTGGGGCCGGTATTGGGATCGGGCATCATCATCCTGCCGCCCGTGGTGCTGGGCGTGGCCGGGGCGTGGGCGCTGCCCGCGTGGCTGGTCATGATTGCGGTGGGGGTGGTGTTTGCGCTGGTGTTCGGCGAACTGTCCGTGCTGTTCCCCGGCGACGGGGGTGTTTCCGTGGCCGTGGGGCACGCCTTCGGCCCGCAGGGGCGGCGGCTGGCCTCGCTGTATCTGGTGGTGGCGGTGCTGTTCGGCCCCGTGGCCGTGCTGCTGACCGGGGTGCGCTACCTGCCGCTGGGCGGGCTGCCGCCGGTGGGTGTGGCCTG
>NZ_VSMK01000670.1 GCF_011682075.1 Nitratidesulfovibrio liaohensis | reverse complement strand
TGGATGGCCGCCGCCCGCGCCTTCGACAAGCGCGCCACCCTGCCCCTGCTGGCCTGCTGGGGCGCGGCGCTGGCCGCGCCGGAGGCCGCACCGTACGCCAAATGGGCGGCGGGCCTGGTGCTGCTGGCCGTGGCCGCCGTGGAAGACAACCCCCTGAAGGCCGCCAAGAAGAAACTGGTGCTCACCGCGCGGGTCAAGCGCATCCTGTCGGTGACGCTGGGGCTGACGGCGGTGTACGCCGTGGCGCTGGCCCTGTGCCCCGCAACCCCCGCTGCGCTGCTGCCGTTCTGGATGCTCGGGGTGCAGGCGCTGCCGCTGGCGCTGGTGGCGGCCAACGCATCGCTGGCCCCGGTGGAGGCGCGCATCCAGCAGGGCTTCTGGAACGAGGCCCATCAAAAGCTGTTGCGCCTTGCGCCCACGGTCATCGCGGTCACCGGCTCGTACGGCAAGACCAGCGTGAAGCACATCCTGGCCCACGTGCTGGGCTGCTACCACCCCACGCTGATGACGCCGGGCAGCATCAACACGCCCATGGGCATCTCGCGGATCATCCGGGAACGGCTGACCGACGCGCACCGCTTCTTCATCGCGGAAATGGGCGCCTACGGCATCGGCTCCATCGAACGGCTGTGCAGGCTGGCCCCGCCCGATTTCGCCATCATCACCAACGTGGGCCCGGCGCACTACGAACGCTTCAAGGATCTGGCCACCGTGGTGCGGGCCAAGTTCGAACTGGCGCACGCCACCGTGGCCCGCGGGGGCCGGGTGGTTCTGCCCGCCGCCCTGCTGGCCTACGACCATGCGCGCGACTTTGCCGCCGCCAACGCGGGCGCGGTGCT
>NZ_VSMK01000669.1 GCF_011682075.1 Nitratidesulfovibrio liaohensis | reverse complement strand
CGCCCCCGAGCAGGTCGAGTTGGCGGTGGCCGCCGCGGACGTGCCGCGCGGCGCCAAGCTGGCCGCCGAACAGATCAAGCTGGCCCCCTTCCTGAAGTCCAGCGCCCCCTCCGGCGCGTTCACCAAGGACACCCTGCCCGTGGGCCGGGTGTTGTCGTCCGCCGTGGCCGCCGGCGAACCCATCACCGAAGCGCGCCTGTTGCAGGACGGCGCATCGCACGGCGGCGTCAGCACGCTGATCGCCCCCGGCATGCGCGCCGTGGCCGTCAAGGGCAACAAGGTGCTGGGCCTTTCCGGGTTCATCCGCCCCGGCAACCGCGTGGACGTGCTGGTGACCCTGGACGACGAAACCCGCGAAAAGTCCAAGTCGCGCACCAAGCTGGTGCTGGAAAACGTGCGCGTGCTGGCCACCGGCACCGAACTGAAGCAGGAAGGCGACGACACCTCCACCTCGTCGGTGGACGTGTACACCCTGGAAATTTCGCCCCCGCAGGCCGAGCCGCTGGCCCTTGCCGCCTCGCGCGGCGAACTGCATTTCGCCCTGCGCAACCCAGCCGACGACGGCACGGTGCTGACCCCCGGCACCGACGTGCCCGGCACCCTGGCCCTGCTGACCAGCACCCCCGAAGGCAAGCCGGTTCCCAAGGTGCGTGAAACCAAGGTGGAAATGATCTCCGGCACCGAACGTTCAACGCTGAGGTTCCCGCAATGAGCCGCCCCGCCTCCCTCACCCGCGCGGCGGGCCGTCTCGTCGGCACGGTGCATGCTGCGGCATGCGCCGTGCTGGTCACCGTGCTGCTGGCCGCCGCCGCGCAGGCCCAGGCCGATGCTACCCCCCAG
>NZ_VSMK01000668.1 GCF_011682075.1 Nitratidesulfovibrio liaohensis | reverse complement strand
GGCTGCCGCCGGGGCCATGGGCCTTGGCGTGTGGCGCGCGGTTTCGGTTGTGCGCCGGTTCGATCCGGTCATCGCCGTGGGGTTCGGCGGCTATGCCGCCTTTGCCGGAGTGCTGGCCGCCCGGCTGTGCGGCAGGCCCGCCGCCATCCACGAGCAGAACGCCATTCCCGGACTGACCAACCGCCTGCTGGGCCACGTGGTGCAGCGGGTGTTCCTGTCCCTGCCGGATACGGCGGGCGTGTTTCCCGCGCGACGCTGCGTGGCCACCGGCAACCCGGTGCGCGCGGCCATCGTCGCTGCCGGTGCGGCGGAGAAGGGCGACGCCCCGCGCTCCGCCCATTCTCGTCGTCTTCTGATCATGGGCGGCAGCCTTGGGGCACGGGCCATCAATGAGGCCGTGGTGGCCGCGCTGCCTGCGCTGCGCGATGCAGGGGTGGAACTGTGGCACCAGACCGGCACCAGCGATTGGGAACGGGTGCGCACAGGCTACAAGCAGGCCGGAATTTCCGAGGCCCGCGTCGAGGCGTTCATCGACGACGTGGCCAGCGCCTACACCTGGGCAGATCTTGTGCTGTGCCGCGCCGGGGCCACCTCCGTGGCCGAGCTGGCCGTCGCGGGCAAGCCTTCGGTGCTGGTGCCGTTTCCGTTTGCCACCCACAACCACCAGTTGCACAACGCCCGGCACGTTGCCGACGCCGGGGCGGCGCTGGTGGTGGAGCAGAAGGACGTGTCGCCCGGTGCAGACGGAAAGCCCGCCGTGGCGCTGGACCGGGTGCTGGTCGAGCTTCTGGCTGACCGCCAACGGCTGGCCGGCATGAGCCGCGCCGCCCGCGCCATGGGCAGGC
>NZ_VSMK01000667.1 GCF_011682075.1 Nitratidesulfovibrio liaohensis | reverse complement strand
GGCCGGGGCCGCCCTCCATCAGGTGGCTGGCCGCCATGTGGCACAGCCCCTCGCGCATGGCCCGCAGGCCGCCCAGGCTGCCCAGGTTGGCAAAGGCCGCGATGTGGCCGGGGTTCAGGTCCGCGAACAGGCCCATGGCCTTGTCCAGCAGCAGGTCGTTGCTGCCCGCCAGCACCAGCACGCCGCCGCCCGGCTGCACCGTGCCGCCCGCGCGCTCCGGGTGGTTCACGGTGTTGTTTTCCAGCCACTGTTCCACCAGATGCGCGGGGAACAGCCACTTGCCGGTCACCTTGGTGGCAGGCAGGCCTTTTTCGGTGATCAGGCTGTAGACCATCTTTTCGTTGACGCCGAGCACCTTGGCCACCTCGCGGGTGGAAAGCAGCTGCTTCACGGATGCGCCTCCTGCGGGCTTGCGAACGGGGAGCGGAGGGAATGCGGTGCGCGGGCCGACACGGCATGCCGGGCTAACGATGCCACGCCACCTTGGCGGCCAATGTAGCCGCACTCGACCAACGGTGCAACGCATGGTGCCGGAATGCCATCCTTCCCGCTGCGAGGCGTTGCGTGGCGCACCGCGCCACTCGGCATCTGGCCGCGCCACCCCGCGCCACTTCGCATCTAGTTCTTGCCATCATGGCGCGCTTGGGGTAATGGGCACACTCCCGTTACGCGCCCGGCATTCCAAACTATCGCCAAACTCTCGCCAAGAGTTCGCCGGGCTTTCGTAAACGCGCCCGCCAGGCAGCGGCGCAGGCGCCGCACAAGGCCCGCGCCCCGGCTGCAACCACCGGCACATCGAAAATTTCCGCACGCACCCGCCCGGCCCCGTGTGCCGCATTGCGCGACGCGCCCC
>NZ_VSMK01000666.1 GCF_011682075.1 Nitratidesulfovibrio liaohensis | reverse complement strand
CACCCGCGGCATCCGCGGCATCCTGGGCGGCGCAGGCAGCCCCCGCCCCGAAGGTCCACAAGGCCAGCAGCGCAAGCACGGCCCAGGCCACCGGCGCACGCAGTGGCGCAAACAACGGCGCAGGCAGGAACGCACCGGCATGCCGCCGTGCGCGCACGAAAAACATGTTCATGGGCTCTCCCGTCATGGTCCGCCCCGCCCGAAGGTTCCGGGCGGGCTTGATGGTGCGTCGGGTATGGCGTCCGGCTTCCCGCGTCATGCAGAGCGGGCAAGGTGGGCACAACAGGCGCCCCAGTCACCCCAGTCGCCACAGTCACCGCACCGTCGCCACCGTTCTCAGCTCCGCCGGGCGAACCGCACGAGGCCGTACTGGCGGTCCGGGTCGGACCAGACCATGTCCACCTCGAACCCCTCCGCCTCGCCCAGCGCCCGCAGGGTGCTGAACCGTTCCTGATGGCCATGGCCCGACCAGTGGCGGTGCACCATGGCTATCTCGTCGTCCGTCAGGAAGTGCCACCGGGCGCGGCCCAGCGAGGCCATGCGGGCCAGCATGGCCTGCCTGTCCTCGTCCTCGCCCATGACCGGGTCGTGCGCCAGAATCATGCCACCGGGGGCCAGCAGCCGGTGCGCCACCCGCAGAAACTCCGCCTTGAGCGGGGTGGACAGATGATGCAGGAACAGGCCCATCCAGATCACGTCCACACTGCCTTCCGGGCCATCCAGCACCTGGCGGTAATCGCCCTCCACCAGCCGCACCGGGCAGCCCAGCCCGGCCAGGCTCTCGCGCGCCGTGACCAGCGCCGGGGCGCTGGTATCCACCCCGGCATAGGCGGCCACCGGCACCCCGCACAGGGCG
>NZ_VSMK01000676.1 GCF_011682075.1 Nitratidesulfovibrio liaohensis | reverse complement strand
GCGCTGGGCTGGCGGGTGCTGCGCGACGGGGGGGAGAGCACCCCCCCGGCAACATCCGGCGGGTTTCGCGCCCGGCTCGGACAGTTCGCCTCCGGCATCCGCGAGGTGGCGTCCGACCGGCGGGTGGTGGCCGTGTCGGCCATGGAGGGCGTGCAGAACATGAGCATGGGCGCGCTGGAGGCGTTTCTGCCGGTGTACGCGGTGACCGTGGCCGGTCTGGCCCCGTTGCAGGCCGGGCTGCTGTGGGCCGTGCAGGTGGTGACCACCCTGCTGGCCAAGCCGCTGCTGGGTCGGGCATCCGACGCACGCGGCATGCTTGGGCGACGCGGGTTGATCGTGGCGGGCGTGGCGGCATGTGCCGTGCCCTTTGCGGCGGTGCCGCATCTGACGGGTTTCTGGCCGCTGGCCGGGGCGTGCCTGGTGTTCGGTTTTGGCGAGGCGCTGGTCACCTCGTCGTCCGCCGCGCTGGTGGCGGACCTGTGCCGCGCCCGCCATTACGGCACGGCCATGGGCGTGTTCGGCACCATCTTCGATGTGGGGCACGCCTCCGGCCCGCTGCTGGGCGGCCTGCTGGTGGGGGCACTGGGTTACGGCCCGGCGTTCGCCATCATCGCCGGGGTATTGCTGTGCTCGGTGCCGTGGTTCCTGGCGGTGATGCGCGGCTGCGATTACGGAACCCTGTGCGGGCAGGAGTAGCGACATGAACGCATATCACGACAACGCACAGGTGGAATTGCTGCGCGAGGCGGGCATGACGGAAGCGGACATCGCCCATTCGCGTCTGGTGGCGGGCATTGCCGTGGGGCTGGGCTGCCTGGCCCGCGTGGCTGTGGACCTGACGTTGGTGGCGCTGGGCGCGCTGTTCCACGACCTTGGCAAGGTGCGCACCGACGGCATCCTGCATGGGGTGGAAGGGGCACGGTTGGGCAGGCACCTGGGGTTGCCCCACGCGGTACTGGACATCATGGAAAAGCATGTGCGCGCGGGCGTGCCGCTGGAACAGGCTGCCCACTACGGCCTGCCGCCGCGCGACTTCAGCCTGGCCTCGCTGGAAGAAAAGCTGGTGATCTACGCCGACAAGCTGGCGGACATGGTGGAGGAACCGGGGCTGGTGGTGTCCGTGGGCGAGGCGCGGCTGCGTTTCGCGCGCATTCTGGAAGAGCGGGCCGACCTGGCCAAGGACGAGGCCACCAGGGCGCGCTATCTGGCCTGCGCGGCGGAGGTGGAGGAATTGTTGCGGTAAGCGAGGGAAAGGGCAGGGCCACCCGGCCCTATTCATTCCCCTGCCTCATGATGTGGACGAAAAACGCCCCCGGCACATGCTGTGCGCCGGGGGCGTTCATGTTATTTTTCAGGGGCTAGCTGAGGGAATGTTCGGCAAGTTGCCGCAGGCTTGCCGCATTCCGGGGCGCGCCTTTCTTTCGTCCCTTCCCTGCTATTCCTCAGTCCTGCATCACGCTTTCGATGACATCCAGCGCCGCGTCCACCAGAGCTTCGGTGGCCTGCGTGCCCATGTGCCCAAGGCGGAACACCTTGCCCGCCATGGGGCCGAAGCTGCCGGACACGATCAGCCCGCGTTCGCGCAGGCCCTGTCGCCATTCCGGCCACGTGAAGCCTTCCGGCACAAGGGCCGCCGTCACCGTGGGCGAGTTCACCGCGCCCTCCGCCGTCCACAGTTCCACGCCCAGCTTGGCGAGGCCCGCGCGGCAGCGTTCGGCAACTTTCCGATGCCGGTCGAAGCACCCCTGCATGCCGCCCTTTTCGTTCAGGATGGCCAGCGCGCCCGCGTTGAGCGCGGCGGTGCCGTGCCAGTACGGGGTGTACGGGCAGCGGCCATCCTGCTGCACGGTGCGGAAGGGGGCGATGGCGTCGTAGCCCTGGTAGCCCACGGCCTCCACGGCCTCCCACGCCGCCGGGCTGACGGACAGAAAGCTCATGGACGGCGGGGCGGAAAGGCACTTCTGCGAACCGCCCAGCACCAGGTCGGCGTGCCAGGCGTCGGCCTGCACGGGGGCGCCGCCCACGCTGGCCACCGCGTCCACGTAGAACAGCGGCACGCCGCAGGCCTGCTTCAGCGCGCCAAGGTCGGCCAGCGGGTTCAGCGTGCCGGACGGCGTTTCGCAGTGCACGGCGGTAAGCATCTTGGGCTTGAAGCTGCGGATGGCGTCTTCGATGCCGGTCAGGTCGTCGATGGTTTCGTTGTACGGCAAAGAGACCTTCAGCACCTCGCAGCCGATGGACGCGGCCATGTCGCCGATGCCGTCGCCGAACACGCCGGTGCCCACGGACAGCACCCTGTCGCCGGGCACGAGGCAGCTTTTCAGCGCGGCCCACAGGGCCAGCATGCCTTCGCCGGTCATCAGCACCACGTCATGCTGCGTGCCCATGAGTTGCGCGAGGTTGCGGCCCGTTTCCGCGTACAGCTTCAGGTAGTCCGGCTCGATCTGGCCGGAGCCGTAGTCGCGGGTCATGGCCACCAGCACGGCGGGGTGCAGGGTGACCGGGCCGGGCACCATGGGGATGGGAGCGTATGGCTTGTGCGCCATGGGGGTGACCTCCGGAAAGTGCGTGATGTTTGCCGTGCGGCGGAAGCTGGGGGCGTGCCTTACGGTACGCTGCCTTGCGTTTTCATGCCACAGCCGCGCGGCGGCTGCGTGTCGCGCAGACTACAAGTCCACCAACTCCACCTCGTCCGGCGCAATGGCCGTGCCGAGGAACAGCCCGCCGGTGCGTACGAAGCGGGGCACGTCGTCTGTGGTCAGAAAGCGGGCTTCGCCGCATTCGTTGCCGCCCGGCCCCGTGCGCAGGGGGCGCACCAGCCCGGCGGCCTGCAATTCCGCCTGCACGGCAAGGGCGGTGGTGGCGGCGGAATCGACGATGACCGGCTCCGGCCCGATGACGTTACGGATGGCCCGCGCCAGCAGCGGAAAGTGGGTGCAGCCCAGCACCAGGCAGTCGGGCGTTTCCGGCGTGTCGCTACCGGACGCGGGGCGAAAGATGGGGTCCAGGTAGCGTGCGGCGATGTCTTCCACGATCTTGCCGTCCACCCAGCCTTCCTCGGCCAGCGGCACGAACAGCGGGCAGGGCTGCCCGATGATCTGCGCGTCGGGCCGCAGGCTGTGAATGGCCTTGTGGTAGGCGCGGCCCCGGATGGTGGATTCCGTGGCGATGACGGCAATGTTGCCCCGGCGCGAGGCACGGCAGGCCGCCTGCGCGCCCGGCTGCACCACGCCCACCACCGGCAGGCCGGGGTTGGCGGCGCGCAGGGCGTCCAGCGCCACCGACGTGGCCGTGTTGCAGGCGACCACCAGCAGCTTGATGCGCCGCTGCACCAGCTTGGACGCGGCCTGCACGGCGTAGCGGGTGATGGTTTCCGCGCTCTTGGTGCCGTAGGGCAGGCGGGCGGTATCGCCCAGGTACAGGATGTCCTCGCAGGGCATGCGGGTGCGCAGAGCCTTCAGCACCGTAAGGCCGCCCACGCCCGAATCGAACATGCCGATGGGCAGGTGCGCGGCGTCTGGGACGGATGTGCCGGGGGCGGAAGCCTCCGCGCCATCATGGTCGTAGCCCGTGGCGGCGGTGCCGCACGCGGGGCCGTCTACTTGCATCGGTCCTCGTCCTCCAGAAGTTCGTAGCTGCTCACGGTTATCGGGGCACGCAGGGTGTCCAGCACCCGCTCCAGCAGGATGCCTTCGCGGCTGGGCGAATTGTGCCCGAAGGTGGCGCGGATGCCCAGCGTGACGAAGTGCACGGCGCGGTCCATGGCAATGGGCAGGCTGTCGCCCTGCAACAGGCTGCCGGTCAGCACGCTGGCAAAGGTATCGCCCGTGCCGGGATAGTGGGCGGGGATGTACTGGCAATCCACCTTCCAGAACCTGTCGTGGGTGCTGTGGTAGGCCGCAACGGAGCTGACGCCCGCATGCCCGGCCACCGGCACGCTGGTGATCACCGCCACGCGCGGCCCCATGGCCGTCAGGCGGCGCAGCCAGACCATCAGGTCTGCCGTGGAGATGGATTCGCGGTAGGGCTCGTCCAGCAGCAGGGCGGCTTCGGTGAAATTGGGGGTGATGATGTCTGCCTTGCGCACCAGCCAGCGCATGCGCTGCACCATCTCCATGTCCATGGTGGGTTCCAGCTGGCCGTTGTCGCCCAGAACAGGGTCCACCACGGCAAGGCCGCCCTCTACCCGGCACATGTCGATGCACCGGGCCACGATGTCAACCTGCGACGGGGAACCCAGAAAGCCGCTGTACACCGCGTCGAACTTCAGGTTCAGGGCCTGCCAGTGGTCAAGGAACAGGCGCATCTGGTCGGTCAGGTCCAGAAAGCTGTAGCCGGTGAAGCCCGCCGTGTGCGTGGACAGCACGGCGGTAGGCATGGGGCACACCTGTGCGCCCATGGCGGACAACACGGGTATGGCCACGGTGAGCGAGGTGCGGCCAAAGCCGGAAAGATCGTGGATGGCCGCCACGCGCGGCACGGCATTGCGCATTGCAGGGCTCCTTGCGCGGGGTTCCGGACTGGCCGGGTGAGGCCGCCCGGCGGGCACACCATCACCACGGAGCGGGGTAAAAGGCAAGGGGGAGCCTGTGTCGGCGGCAAGGAAAAGGGGGCACCCGTCGGTACCCCCCTTTTCGTCAATGACTTTATGCCGGAATGCCGCGGCTTGCGATCTACCTGAAAAACTCCACCACGTACTTCCCCGCCGTGAACAGCAGGATGCAGCACAGCATCCACTTGATCAGGTTTGCGGGTACGTGCTTCTGGCAGCGTGCGCCCAGGTACATGCCCGCCATGCCGCCAATGCCCAGCAAGAGGCCCAGCGTCCAGTCCGGGGCCACGGACATGTGCGGGTACAGCGGCGCGATGGCCATGTAGAAGGTGACGCCCGCCACCGAGGTGACGAAGGTGCCCATAAGGGCCGCGCCCGCCACGGTGTACACCGGCAGCCCGAAGAAAGAGACGAAGAACGGCGCGATGATGGCCCCGCCGCCAATGCCGTACACCCCGCCCACGATCCCCACGATGAAGCTCAGGGTAAAGATGCCCACGGTGCGGAAGCTGTAGGTTTCGCCGTAGAAGCTGTACGAAATGCGCGACAGGCAGCACTCGTTCATGCACACGGCGGGCAGGTCGTCCGGGTTCCTGCCTTCCGCCGTCGCCTTTTCGCGGTGGGTGCGCACCAGCGCGCGGAACTTTTCCTCCGCCGTGGCCTTGCCGTTGCCCGCCTTCTTCTTCGTCAGGTCGCGCACCATGCGCAGGGCGATGTAGGCCAGCACGCACGCGGCAAACAGCTTGAAGTCGCGCGCGTTGGGCAGGTACGTCACCCGCACGAAGGCCCCTATCAGCACCCCCGGCAGCGTGCCGATGATCACCACCCACGTCAGCGGCCAGACCATCCGCCCTTCGCGGATGTAGCGGTACACCCCGCTGGGGATGGCCACCACGTTGTAGAACTGATTGGTGGCGCTGACGGAGGGGTTCACGTAGCCCAGAAAGGACATCTGGAAGGGCAGCAGCAGGAACGCGCCCGACACGCCGCCCATGGACATGAAGAACGACACCACGAAGGCCACCAGCGGCGGTAGCCACGGTTCCGCGTGTATGCCTGCGACGGGGAAGTACATGGTGGCCTCCTGTGTCGGGATGTCGGGGTGGGTAGGGCGATGGGAGCGCTTGGCTGACAGGACCGGTTGGGTGGCCGGGAGGGTAGCAGGCCTGCTGGCCGGTGCGGTTGCCTTGTCCGGCTGTTTTTTTGACTCTTGCTGACACGTTTTTTATAATCTTCGTGTCAATGAAAAGATAGCGCACGGATGGTCCGTTGTCACGGATTATTTTATTTCCATGTCTGTGTGCGAAAGGAATCTCGGCTTTGATTTTCGCGCGGCTGCGCCTATATGATGGAAATTCGGGCAACGGACGGGCCGCATCCGGCACCACGCGCACGCAACCAACGGGACACCCATGCGACAGGACGACAGCCTCGAACGAATCTGGGAAGCGCTGGCCGAAAACGTGGCGGAACGCCGCCACAACCCGGCGGGCATGCTCTCCATCCCCGACGACGTGAAGTATCTGGACACGGTGGAACTGGCCCGGCTGGAAGAAGCCTTCCGCCTGTGGGCCGCCCGCCCGGCGCGGGGCGACGTGCGCCGCTCGCGCCTGCGCATGCTGCTGGTGTTCCTGCTCATCCGTCACACCGGGGCGCGCCTGGGCGAGGTGCTGGCCCTTGCCCCCATCCGCGACATCGACACGGCGCGCGGCGTGGCCTATCTGGGCGAGCCGCAGCGCGAGGTGCAACTGCCGCCAGACCTCGTCACCCAGCTTGCCGACCTGCTGGACGAGGCCGTGGCGGGCGAGGGGGAACACCCCTTCGCCGTGGACCAGGCCCACGTGCGCCGCAAGTTCTACGAGCGCGCCCACGAATGCGACCTTGCCCCGGACCTTGCCAACCCCAGCGCCCTGCGCCGCTCGCGTGCCATCGAACTGCTGCGCTCCGGTCTGCCGCTGCCCGTGGTGCAGCGCCTGCTGGGCCATTCCACGGCCAGCCTGACGGCGGCGTACATCGACGTTTCGACAGAGGACATGCAGCGCATGGTGGGCCACGCGCTGGACCGCGAGCAGCGCCGCCGCACCAGCGCGCGCAACGCCTTTTACGGGCGCATCGCCGCGGTGGTGCGCGGCGACGTGCAGTCGGTTGTCTCGGTACAGACGCCGTCAGGCATCCGGGTGGCCTCGGTCATCACCAATGACAGTCTGGACAACCTGGGCCTGCGCCCCGGCGTGTTCGCGGCGGCAGAGGTGAAGGCCCCGTGGGTGGTGCTGACCGTGGGCAGCGAGGCCCCGTCGTCCACGGCGGGCAACGTGTACCCGGCCACCATCGTCAAGGTGGTGGTGGGCGCGGCCACGGCGGAAGCGGTGGCGAGGCTTGCGGACGGCACCGAGATTTGTTCGGTGCTCACATCCGACAGGGTGCGCGCGCTGGACCTGGCCGTGGGCACCCCGGTGTGGGTGCTGATCAACGTGTTTTCGGTCATCCTGAACGTGAGCTGACGGGCGGCGTAACTCCTGCGGAGTGGCCCCTGCACGTACTGCGCCCGCTGTTTCCCCCCGTTTCCCCCCGGCCCCGGTTCCCCTGTCCCCCCTGTCCCCCCCGTCCGCTCGGTTCACCCCGTCCGCCCGTCACTGGCCCGCCGCATCCGGCCCATCCGGCCCGCCGCATCCGAAGGGTCGAACCGTGCGTCAGTGCGCCACTCTCGACTTTTGCCCGGCGCTCCGGTATGTGGCGCGGACACATCCATTGCTGTCCGTGCGCGCAGGCAGCCACAGTTGGCCCTCCGCCGCGCGGCACCCCGACGCACACCGCCGCTACAGGTCGCACTCTCAAGGAGGCCGCCATGCCTTGCCGTACGCTCTTCCTCCGGTCGGTGGACGACTGGAAGGAACTGCAGGCCCTGCTCGCGGGACGCGACAATCCCGGCGACACCGTGGAACCCGCCGTCCGCGAGATTCTGGATACCGTCCGCGCCGGGGGCGATGCCGCCCTGGCCGACTACACCAGCCGTTTCGACTGCCCCGGCTTCGACGCCGCGCGCATCCGCGTGGGTGAAGACGAAATCGCCGCCGCCCTCGAAGAGGTCGGTCCCGACGACCGGGCCATCATTGCCGAAGCCGCCGCCAACATCCGCGCCTTTCACGAGGCGCAGAAGGAGCGGTCGTGGTTCACCACCCGGCCCGACGGGTCCGTGCTGGGCCAGATGGTCACCCCCGTGGACCGCGCCGGGCTGTACGTGCCCGGCGGGCAGGGCGGCAACACCCCGCTCATTTCCAGCCTGTTGATGAACGCCATCCCCGCCCAGGTGGCCGGGGTGCCGGAAATCGCCGTCATTTCGCCGCCCCGCAAGGACGGCACGCTGAACCCGTTCATTCTTGCCGCCGCGCATCATCTGGGCATTACCGAGGTGCACCGCGCGGGCAGCGCATGGGCCATCGCGGCGCTGGCCTTCGGCACCGAAACCGTGCGCCCCGTGGACGTCATCGCCGGGCCGGGCAACATCTGGGTGACCACGGCCAAGCGGCTGCTCATAGGCCGGGTGGGCATAGACATGATCGCCGGGCCCAGCGAGATACTCATCCTTGCCGATCACACCGCCCGCGCCGACTGGGTGGCCGCCGACATGCTGTCGCAGGCCGAGCACGACCCGCTGGCCTCGTCCATCTGCATCACCGATTCGCCCGCGCTGGTGGACGCGCTGAAGCTGGAACTGGTCGCCCAGTGCGACACGCTGCCCCGCGCGGACATTGCCCGCAAGGCGCTGGCCGACTGGGGCGCCATCGTGGTGGTGCCCGACATGGCCACCGGCATCGGCATCACCAACAAGGTGGCGCCGGAGCATCTGGAAGTGCTGACCAAGGATCCGTGGGCGCTGCTGGGCACCATCCGCCATGCCGGGGCCGTGTTCCTGGGCGGCTGGTCGCCGGAACCGGTGGGCGACTACTACGCCGGCCCCAATCACGTGCTGCCCACCATGGGCACCGCGCGTTTCTCGTCGGCCCTTTCGGTGCAGACCTTCTGCAAGCGCACCAGCGTCATTTCGGCCACCGCCGCGTTCACGCGCGGGCATGCCGCGTCCATCGCGCGGCTGGCACGGCTGGAAGGGCTGGAGGCGCACGCCCGCTCGGCGGAATCGCGCAACAGGTAGCGGCGGACCGGGGGCGTTTTGCCGCCACGGCGTGGCGGGTGATACGTCCATCCTGCCCCGCTGGCATTTTTTGGCGCGCATCCGGTAGGGTGCGCGCTGGTCGGGTCGCCCGTCTTGTACGGCGCACCCGTCCCGCGTTATCGTATCCAAGGGCCCGGCGGCCCCGGCCCGCGCACGCGCGGCAGGGCGCCCGGGCTTGTAGGCATCAGCAAGCGTGGCGCCGCAAGGCATCGCGCGGCATCGCCCCCGTATCAGAAGACAACCGAAGACAACCCCAGACATAGGGAAGACAAGGGAAGATACATGCAGGTCGTCACGCAAACCGACATCAAGGAATACCCGCTGCTTTCGCGGGGCAAGGTCCGCGACATCTACGAGATCGACGCACAGACCCTGCTCATCGTCACCACCGACCGCATGTCGGCCTTCGACGTGATCATGGGCGAGCCCATCCCCTACAAGGGCGTGATCCTGAACAGCATCACCCTGTTCTGGATGAACCGTTTCGCCGGGCTGGTGAAGAACCACCTGATCGAACACGACGTGGACCGCTTTCCCGCGCCGCTCGCCCCCTACCGCGACATGCTGGAAGGCCGCGCCGTCATCGTGAAGAAGGCCAGGCCCCTGCCGGTGGAATGCATCGTGCGCGGGCACATCACCGGGTCCGGCTGGAAGGATTACAAGGCCACCGGCACGGTGTGCGGCCACAAGCTGCCCGCCGGGCTGCTGGAATCGGCCAAGCTGGAAACCCCGCTGTTCACCCCTTCGACCAAGGCAGAACTGGGCGAACACGACGAGAACATCAGCATCGAGCAGGCCGCTAAGCTGCTGGGCGACGACCTGGCCGCCAGGGTGCAGGAACTTTCCATCGCCATCTTCTCGCAGGGGCGTGAATACGCCGAAGGGCGCGGCATCATCATTGCCGACACCAAGTTCGAGTTCGGGCTGGTGGATGGCGAGGTGATCCTGATCGACGAGGTGCTGACCCCCGATTCGTCGCGCTTCTGGCCCGCCGCAGGGTACGCGCCCGGCAAGGGCCAGCCCAGCTTCGACAAGCAGTACCTGCGCGACTGGCTGGCCTCGCAGCCGTGGGACAAGACCCCGCCGCCCCCGGCCCTGCCGGAGCACGTCATTGCCGAGACGGGGAAGAAGTACCGCGAGGCGTACGAGATTCTGACCGGCTCCAAGCTGGCCGTCTAGGCTGCGGCAAACTGTCCTTTTTCCCGCTGGCGTCCGACCCGAAGGGCGCGAAGCGTGGCCGTCAGGCGAGCTTGCGAGCCTTACGGACATCGTGCGCAACGAGGTCAAACTTCGCCCGCCATGTCGGTCATATACGAGAAGAGTGCGCGCTGCGGTCGCCATCCGTAATGCTCGAAGGCTCGCATAACGGCTGCCGCACTCCCTCATGACGGGCTTGTTTTCCTAGCCAGCGGAAAAAAATCCTAGTTTGCCAGTATTTCGCAGGCGCGCGGTGTTCTTGAGGGCCCTTCGGGGAAGGACACCGCGCCGCCGCACGCCGGGATGCCGCGCCGCGCGCCGCATTCCCGTTTTTTGCCATCTACCCAGAACAACAGGGAGAACCGCATGCTGCTCGCAGGAAAGAAGGCTCTGATCTTCGGCGTGGCCAACAACAAGAGCATTGCCTATGGCATTTCCAAGGAATTCAAGGATCATGGCGCCCAGCTGGCCTTCAGCTACGTGGGCGAGGCCATCCAGAAGCGCGTGGAGCCCATCTGCCAGGAACTGGGCGGCGACTTCACCTTCCCCTGTGACGTCACCGATGACGCTCAGGTGGCCGCCGCTGCCGAAATGGTGCGCGAAAAGTGGGGCACCGTGGACGTCATCGTCCATTCCGTGGCCTTTGCCCACCGCGACGACCTGCATGGCCGCTACATCGACACCACCCGCGACGGCTTCAAGCTGGCGCTGGACGTTTCCGCCTACTCGCTGGTGGCGCTGTGCAAGGCCTTCGAGCCGCTGCTGAACCCCGGCGCCTCGGTGCTGACCATGACCTACTACGGCGCGCAGAAGGTCATCACCAACTACAACGTCATGGGCGTGGCCAAGGCCGCGCTGGAAGCCTCCGTCCGCTACCTGGCCGTGGATCTTGGCGCCAAGGGCGTGCGCATCAACGGCCTGAGCGCTGGTCCCATCAAGACCCTGGCCGCCTCGGGCATTTCGGGCTTCAAGCAGATCCTGGACCACATCGAGGAACATTCGCCCATGCGCCGCAACGTGACCACCGAGGACGTGGGTCGCGCCGCCGTGTTCCTGGCATCCGACCTGTCGTCCGCCGTGACGGGCGAGGTGATGTTTGTGGATTCCGGGTACAATGTCATGGGCATCTAGGCAGGGTCTGGTCACGCTGCGTTCTTGCGCCCTCCGGCGGACCGACCCGGAGGGCGCGAAGCGTGGCCGTTAGGCGAGCTTGCGAGCCTTACGGCCATCGAGAGCAAAGCGTCAGGCTCGTTCCGTGCGAGAGTCGAGTATGGAAGAATACACTCCTCTCGCCCGGAACTCGCCTTCCTTGCCGGAGAACGAAATCTCCGCAGTGTGGCCAGCCCCTCCGCGTCGCTACGGCTTCAGTTTATTCGCAAAGGCTCACTCGCAAGGGTGGGCCTTTTGTTTTGGTGTGGGGGGGGATGGCGCACGGGGTGGGTGGGGAAAGGCGGGGTGATTGTCGCACTCCACGGCTACGCTGTTGCAGGGAAACGCGTCACGCCACGGTTACGGTATTCTCACGCTGTTGCCGTCCGGAAGGGGCGGGCGTAGGGATTTGGAAGCGCCGGAGATGGCGGGTATGACGCGCCCGCTTCGGCAGCCGTACGCAAGGAGCAATTCTCCATGTGGGATATTCTGATACTGGTGGCCGTTCTGGTGGTGTGGGTAGTGGTGGCCGGGCGCTTTCTGCCCTCTGGCGGCGGGTGCTGAGGCCCGCCACGGGTGCGCCGGGAGCGTGCCGGGACGGAAGATGGGGCGGCGTGCCGCGCGCGGCATGACCAAGAGCGGAAGTAGGTGGGTTGGGCGGCCTGCGGGCGTTGTGGCGGGCCGGGAGATTTGAGAGACAGGCAGGTTGTCGGACCGGCCAGACCGGCCATGCCTGCAAGGCCTATTAGTCGTGCCAGTCGTGCCAGTCGTGCCAGTCATGCCAGTCGTGCCGGTCATGCTGAGTATGTCGTGTCTGTTCGCCATGCCGCGCAGGGCAGCATTACGGGGCGTCTGGCCTTGCGTTACGGGGCAACGGTGAGGCCGCGCGACTTCGCCCCGATTCCACCGAAGTGCCCTCTGCGGAGCAGCGTGCAAAGGTTTGGTGACCAACCCGCACTTTTCGCTTGCCATGCTGCCCCGGCGTCTGCTAGACACTGCCTCTCGCACGGAGAGGTGTCCGAGCTGGTCTAAGGAGCACGATTGGAAATCGTGTGTACGTTAACAGCGTACCGAGAGTTCGAATCTCTCCCTCTCCGCCAGTATTTTTCCGCTTGATGACAGATCGGGAGCCGGACGGCGGCAACGCCGCCAACCCCGTCAGGTCCGAAAGGAAGCAGCGGTAACGGTTGTGGCCGGGTGTCCGGCTCCCTGAAGGCACAAGGAAGCTTGTGCCTTCATCTGTTATGTGCTCGTGCCCATACCGCACGTGCACATCGGCGGCACCGGCTGCGC
Source organism: Nitratidesulfovibrio liaohensis (assembly GCF_011682075.1). Taxonomy (GTDB): domain Bacteria; phylum Desulfobacterota; class Desulfovibrionia; order Desulfovibrionales; family Desulfovibrionaceae; genus Cupidesulfovibrio; species Cupidesulfovibrio liaohensis. Next base: position 689 of record NZ_VSMK01000676.1, on the reverse strand, counting down.
CCGCATTGCGGACGTTTCCGGACGGGGCAGCCCGCAAGGGAAGTCTCGGCATACCACCGCCACCTCCAAACAAGACGGCCAGCGCAATCGGGAGCGCTGGCCGTCTCGTTTTCCACGGGCTGAGCCGGAGGGATTTACTCCCCAAACTTCCCCGCGCCGTGGCCCATGCGGTTCACGTTGGCGGCCTCGCGGCTGGGCAGGGTGTACAGGCGCACCTTGTGGCTGCGCGGGAATTCGCGTTTCAGCAGGGTCTTCAGCAGGCGGCGCACCGCATCGGCGGTCAGTCCGGTCCAGGTTTCCTCGTGGAACCCCGCCTCGAACACGTCGTAGCTGTCCGGCCCGGTGCGCACGATGGCCACGGAGCGGTTACGCTTGTAGGTGCGCAGGTCCAGGCAGTGGCCCGTTTCCAGCCGGGGCAGCCGTTCGCACACCGTGGCGATGAGGGTGGTCTTGTCCAGCATGGGCCGCGTCAGTCCTTCATGGTGTCGTCGATGGCCCCTTCCAGGAGCAGCAGCCAGCGTTTCATGGGCAGGCCGGACGCGCCGAAGCCATGCAGCCGGATGTTGCGGCCAGAGCCGCCCAATACCCGGTGGCAGGGAATGACCAGCGGCCACGGGTTGCGCGCCATGATCTGCCCCACGCCGCGCGCCGCGCCGGGGCGGCCCGCCAGTGCGGCCAGCCCGGCGTAG
>NZ_VSMK01000664.1 GCF_011682075.1 Nitratidesulfovibrio liaohensis | reverse complement strand
GGCCAGTTCCAGCAGGCGCACCTCGTGCAGGCCCACCGGGTTGGGCCGGGCGGGCGAGCGGGTGTTGAACACGCCGCGCCTGGGGCGGCGCGTGTCGCCACGCGGATGCACAGACAACACGTCGCGATCGGCGCGGTGCAACCAGGTGAGCAGGGTCAGGGACAGGCCCGGCGTCAGGGTGTCCAGGCCGGGCACGTAGGGCGCGGCAATCTCCACCCACGCTTCGGGCGCGCCTTCGTCGCCCTGCTTGGGGCACTGCGAAAGCTCGGTAAGCGGCGACACGATGACGCCGATGGGCCGCAGGGTGGTGTCCATATGCTCCGCTCCTTGACTTCCCGCTGCTGTGACAGTAACCACGTAAAATGCTTGATCAATCTAGCAAAACGCCCCCCAATGGGGTTCCAAGGGGCCACAGCCGCTTTGCGATCGCCATCCGTAATGCTCGAAACCTCGCATAACGGCTGCCGTCCTTGGCCGCCGGAGGCGTCCAAAAAACTTGCCCCGCCTCTTACCCCGAAAAATGGTCGAATCCGACGGACGCAGGCAGATCACCATTGACCAGCACCATGCCATCGGCGGTGACCAGCCCCAGCGGGATCAGGCCGGACACGGCGGCGCGCACCGCATCGAACATGGCCGGGCGGCAGCAGCCCAGCAGGGCGTAGTCCTCACCACCGGTGAAGGCCATGTCCACGGGGTCCAGATCGTTGGCCAGGGCGTAGGCGCGCACCTCGCCGGGCAGGGCTTCGGCGTCCATGGCCAGTTCCGCGCCAAGGCCGCTGCCCCGGTCCGCGCCGATGAGCCGGGGCAGGTCGCGTGCAAGGCCGTCGGACACGTCCATGAGCGCGATGCGCGCGTCG
>NZ_VSMK01000663.1 GCF_011682075.1 Nitratidesulfovibrio liaohensis | reverse complement strand
CCAGGGGGGCCAGCCACGGGGCGTCGGTCCGCAGGGGCGGGGCCAGGGACAGGTGGGGGGCGGCGGATGCGGTGTCGGTCATGCGGGGTGACGGGCGGCACGCCGGGTGGCGGGCGGGTTGGGGTGGTCGGTTTGTGATGAACGGGGGCGGGAAGGGGCTTTGTACGCCTCCGGCGGGCGGGGGGCAACGCCCCCCGCACCCCCTGGAAATGACGGGCAATTAGTGGCCACGGCGGGCTCATGCCGGAATACGGCGCCCCCCTGAAAGGGACTGCAAGGGGGCGCGGCCCCTTTGCCGGAGAGGCCCCGGGGAAGCGGAGCCTTCCGGGAAGGACGTTGCCGGTCCCCGGTGTCAGGTAAGCAGGCCGGGGCCGCCGTGCAAGGTGGCCAGCAGCAAGCCCAGTGGGTCGGACGGCCCGGCGGGCAGGGGGCCGGTGGACAGCAGGGCCGTCTCCAGGGCGCCGACGACGTGCATCCCGGTCACCAGCGGTTCCAGCAGTGCATCGAGATTGTCCGGATGTTCCGCCATGACCCGGAAGGCCAGACGGGCCGGAGCCTGCAGGGTGGCGGGGCGCAGCAGCCCGTGCAGCAGGAAGCGCCCCGGAGCGTCAAGGGAAGGAGCAAGGGAAGGAGCAAGAGCCGGAGCAAGGGGCGGGGCGTTGTCCGACGTACCGACGACACAGGCTGGACCGATCACCCCGCCCAGCAGGATGCGGGTCAGCCCGCCGCCCGTGGCATCCGGTGGCGGGGGCAGTATTGCACAATCCAGGGCACGCGCCGTGGGGCACAGCCATGGCAGGTGCAGCAGCACCACGCCGGGGTGCGCCGCGCGCAGCACGGGCAGCAGGGCCAGCCGGGCGCGCTGGCAG
>NZ_VSMK01000662.1 GCF_011682075.1 Nitratidesulfovibrio liaohensis | reverse complement strand
TCCTGAAGCCCTGGCCGCAGCTGTGCACGGCCCTGTGCGCCGACCTGGCGGAACTGGGGCATGCCCCGCTGCCCACCGACCTTGCCGCCGCGCCCCCCTTCGATCTTGCCGCCGCGCTGTCCTTTGCCGTGGGCAACGACGAACTGGCGGCGGTGTGCGGCGGCCTGGGCGACGTGCTGGGCTGATTGCGCCACCCGTCTTGCCGGTCCTGTCGTTCCGCCGTGCCGTTCGCGTCGCGGTGGACAGTCGGACCAGAGCCGTTCCTGCCTGCCCGGCAGCCCTTGTTCTCATTTTCCGTAATCCCGCAATTCCGCAACCGGAGACATCCATGGGATTCTCGTTCAAGTTGCCGTTCCTTTCCCGCAAGAAGAAGCCCGCAGGGGGCGATCTGCTCATCGCCGCCCCGGAATCGCTGGACGGCGCGCCTTCGGCAGCGTCCTCAAAAGCTGCCGGGGCAAAGCCTGCCGCACCGACTGGTACGCCCGCCTCCTCTCCCGCTGGCGGCCCAGGGGCCGCGCCGGGCAAGAGAAAGGGACTGTCCAAACGCACCCTGCGCCTCGTGTTGTACGCGGTGGCCGGGCTGGTTGCGCTGGGCGGGACCGCTGGCGGCGCCTGGTGGTGGGTCAAGACCAACAGTCCGGAAACCGCCGTGGAGCAACTTGTGCTGGCCTTCCGCAACGGCGATGCGACTGCCTTCGAGCGTCGCGTGGACCTGGACAGGGTGGTGGACCAGTTGATGGAGGTGCAGCTGAAGGCATCCGGCGTGCAGGGCACGGCAACCCCGGACGCGCGCGAGACGGCGCAGCTGCGCGACGTGCTGCGTCAGGCGCTGCTTGCCCTGCCCGTGGGCGCGGCGGGCGAGCGCAAGC
>NZ_VSMK01000661.1 GCF_011682075.1 Nitratidesulfovibrio liaohensis | reverse complement strand
CCGGCGCCGTCCATGGTCAGTTCCTTGCGCAGGATGCCCGACACGTCCACGTCGATGTGTTCGCTCATGGTGCGCACGGTGCGCGGGTTGGCGCACAGCTTCACCACCGGAAGGATGGGGTTGCCGATGACGTTGCCCTGCCCGGTGGGGAACAGGTGCACCACGAAACCGGCGGCGGCGCACAGGGTCACCATTTCCGCGGCGGCGGAAGACGAATCCATGAACCACAGGCCGGGGCCGGTGGGGGCTTCGGCCTTGTCCAGGCAGCCCACCACGGGGGCCTTGCGGCCGATCTTCTGGATGTTGCCGAGCGCCTTTTCCTCGATGGTGGTCAGGCCGCCTTCGATGTTGCCCTTGGTGGGCTGGGAGTCGGAAAGGTCGCTGGTCTTGTGGTCGTCCACAAGCTTTGCGTAGCGGTCGAAGAAGAACTGGAACTGCTTGCGCACTTCGTCGTTGGCGCAGCGTTCCAGCACCAGGTGCTCGCCGCCGGTCAGTTCGGTGGTTTCACCGAACAGCAGCGTGCAGCCCTGCTCGTACAGCTTGTCGAAGGCGTTGCCCACGGTGGGGTTGGAGGCGATGCCCGACGTGGTGTCGGATTCGCCGCACTTGGTGGACACCCACAGATCGCTCACCGGGCATTCCACGCGCTGCAGCTCGGTGGCCCAGTGCATGAATTCCTTGGCCTTGCGCGAAGCGTTGCAGATGGTGTTGTGGTCGCCGTTCTGCTCGATGGAGAAGCCCGCCACCGGCTTGCCGGTCTTGGCGATGCCTTCCACGATGCGGTTGGTCCACTGCGGTTCGATGCCGATGACCACCACGGCGGCCACGTTGGGGTTGCTGCCCACGCCGATCAGGGTGCGGAAGTGCAGCTC
>NZ_VSMK01000660.1 GCF_011682075.1 Nitratidesulfovibrio liaohensis | reverse complement strand
GCCGCGTTCCTGCGCGCGTTCCGCAGTGCCGGGCAGGGCGTGCAGGCAGGCCACGGTGCAGCCCAGCGGGGCAAGGCGGCGCAGGGGCATGCCAGCACGGGCCATTTCCGTGTCGGTGTAGATGGCGCAGCCGCGCGCAAGGGCGGCTACCCCGGCGGCTATGGCCACATCCGGAAGGTGCAGGTGGGGCAGGATGTCGAAATCGGCGCAGGTGTGCACCAGCCGTCGCGCCACCTCCCAGGCCCGGCCCGCGAAGGGCTTGGGTTCGCCTGCTTCCTCGTCGATGATGGCGAAGGAGCGGGCCTCGATGGCGTCGGGCGTGAAGGCCTGTTGCAGGCGCGGGTCCGTATCGGCGGAACCGGCAGTGGAGGAACCCTCGCTTGCGGGGGCTTTGGGGGTCAGGGGCATGGGATGTCTCCGGGGGCGGCGCAGGCAGCCACGAAGGCGCGCGCCGCAGCGGGGTTGGAGCCGAAATGCAGGTGCACGTACGAGCCGGACACCGAGCCAGCGCACAGTCCTTCCGTGCCCAGAGGGGTGCCGTTGCGGTCGCGCAGGGTCCACACGGAGTGGCCGGAGTGGCCGGATTGGGCGGCAACAGGGCCGGGAGAGACCTCTTTCGACGCGGGGTCCAGGCGCGAATAATGGAATTCGTGGCCGCGCAGCACCGTGCCCGCCGGGCCGAACAGCGAGGCGCGCAGGGCTTGTGCCTCGCGGTAGCCCAGGGCGCGCAGCCGCGCATCCATGCGGCAGGCGGCGGGCAGGCAGCCGGTCATGGCGTGTAGGTTGCCGTGCGTGTCGGTGATGGACCGCATCAGGTACATGAAGCCGCCGCATTCCCCATGCACCGGGCGCCCCTGTGCGGCCAGGGTGCGCACGGCGGCCAGCATGGGGGCG
>NZ_VSMK01000659.1 GCF_011682075.1 Nitratidesulfovibrio liaohensis | reverse complement strand
CCCGGTCCGGTGCGTCCGGCGCGGCCCCGGCGCTGGTCCGCCCCGGCCAGCGAGACCCGCTCGGTCACCAGCCGCGACATGCCGGAACGCGGGTCAAAACGCGGCACCCGCGCAAGACCGGTGTCGATGACCACCCGCACGCCGTCGATGGTCAGGCTGGTCTCGGCTATGGCCGTGGCCAGCACCACCTTGCGCGTGCCGGGCGGCGCGGGGGCGATAGCCGCGTCCTGAAGTTCCGGGGCCATGTCGCCGTACAGGGCATGCACGGTTACCGGGCCGTGCGGCGTGTCTGCCAGCCCCGCCAGCCTTGTCGCCGTACGCCGGATTTCCCCGGCTCCCGGCAGGAACACCAGCAGGCTGCCCGACTCCTCGTGCAGGGCGCGGCGTACGGCGTCGGCCACCGCGTCCTCCAGCACGCCGGGCGGAGTGGTGTCGTAGGGCAGCCAGTTGCGCACGGGTGGCAGATGGCGGGTATCCACCGGAAAGGCGCGCCCCGCGCTTTCGATAACCGGGCACCCGTCCAGCAGATTCGCCACCGGGCCGCAATCCAGCGTGGCCGACATGACCACCAACCGCAGGTCCGGTCGCAGCCCTTCCTGGCAATCCAGGCACAGGGCCAGGCCCATGTCCGCGTGCAGGCTGCGCTCGTGAAATTCGTCAAAGATCACACAACACACGTCGGCCAGTTCCGGGTCGGCCTGGAGCATGCGCGTCAGCACGCCTTCGGTCACCACTTCCACGCGGGTGCGCGGCCCCACCCGGGTATCCAGCCGCATGCGGTAGCCCACGGTGTCGCCCACTGCCTCGCCCAGGGTGGCCGCCATGCGCCGGGCCGCCGCCCGCGCGGCAAGGCGCCGGGGCTCCAGCAGCACCACCTTGCGTCCATCCAGCCATG
>NZ_VSMK01000658.1 GCF_011682075.1 Nitratidesulfovibrio liaohensis | reverse complement strand
CCGCCGCATCCTGGCCGGGGCAATGGCTCGGGACGCGCGGCAGGCGGGCGGCAACGCGCGAGAGCAGGCGCGGCATGGCGCCCGGTGAACGACGGGTGGGACGTGCGGTGGCGTGTGGAGCGTGCATGGTTGTCTCCCGGCGGCACTTCTGCGCCGCCCGGTCCCAGCCCCGATCCGGTACCGATCCGGCCCCGCGCATATGTTGGGGCATTCCCGAGCGGGGCGGGCCTCTTCGAAACAAGTAGAGCCTGCGGGGGCGGTGTCAAGGCGGGCGTTGCCCATGGGCAGGCACACCGGGAAGGCGCATAAGCGGCTGGCCGGGTGGTAAATGCACCGGGATGGTTCACAGGGACGCGGAACATGGTTACCGTAACATCCCGGACCGGAGACGAACCGCCCGATGCGGAGCCGGTCCGGTGCAAGACCTTGCGCAGGAACCCCGGTCATTGAACGGGTTCGCCAAGGGCTGTAGGGTACTTGTCAGGGTGTGTCTTCGGCAGGCACGGTCTGCCGGAAATCCGTGATCGGCACGTCCGTCCGCCGGTGCCGCGCCCATCCACGTTCCATTCAGGAGAACGCATGACCTTCGATTTCGACCGCGAGTTGCAACGCCTTGAAGGCAAGCTGAAAGCCTTGCGCAGCAAGGAATACATCCCCGACGCCCTGCTGGAGATCGTGGCGCGTACCGCAGCCATCCAGTTGGAGGCACGCGCAGCCGCGCAGACGGGGCAGGCCCCCGAACTGCCTGCGGAACTTGTCGCGGAGCTGGCCACGCCGGAGGCGCACGCCCAGGGCGCGCCGCTGCTCCCGCGTGACGCCTTCACCTATGACAGGGTGCGCACGGCGGCCACTTTTGGCCGCCTGCTGGCCATGATGCGCGCCGCCGGGGGCAGCCTT
>NZ_VSMK01000657.1 GCF_011682075.1 Nitratidesulfovibrio liaohensis | reverse complement strand
GGCCGGGCCGTGGGGTTCGTCGCCGGACGGCGCGGGGCGCGTGCATCGTTGCCGCCTGTCCGGCCCGATCTGCCTGTCCGGCCCGATCTGCCTGTCCGGCCCGGTCTGCCTGGTCTGCCTGACCGGTCTGCTTCCCCCGCACAGGTCGGGGGCCACGGGCGCACCGCACCTACGGCCCCGGTGTTCAGCGAGGTCACCTTTCATCTGGCGCAGGGCGAGATGGCCTGCCTCGTGGGGCCTTCCGGCGTGGGCAAGACCACCCTGCTGCGGGTGCTGGCCGGGCTGCATCCGTACGATGCGGGCGGGTTCACCGTCACCCCGCCGGACGGGCACGACGACGCGGTGATCCTGGTCTTTCAGGATTACATGCTGTTCCCGCACCTGACCGTGCGCGACAACGTGGCCTTCGGCCTGCGGGCGCGCGGCATGGGCCGTCGCCAACGCATGGCGCGGGCCGGGGACATGCTGGCCGACTTCGCCATCGGCGAACTGGCCCACCGCTATCCGGCCCATCTTTCCGCCGGGCAGCGCCAGCGCGTGGCCCTGGCTCGCGCGCTGGTGTGCAACCCGGCCCTGCTGCTGCTGGACGAACCCTTCGCCAACCTGGACCGCACCCTGCGCCTGGAGATGGCCGCCTACGTGCGCGACACGGTGCGCCGTTACGGGGTGACCACCCTCAGCGTCACCCACGACCTGGAAGAGGCGTTCGCCGTGTCCGACCGCATCGGGGTCATGCTGCACGGGCGGCTGGCCCAGTTCGGCACCCCGGCGGAACTGTACGGGCAGCCCGTCTCGCTCGACGTGGCGCGCTTCATGGGGCCGGTCAACGTGCTGGACGGCCCGGCGTGCACGGCCTTCGGCCTGCCCCTGCCGGGCGGCTGCCTGTGCGGCGGCGGGGACGATTGCG
>NZ_VSMK01000665.1 GCF_011682075.1 Nitratidesulfovibrio liaohensis | reverse complement strand
GGACCTGGCCGTGCTGGGCGCGGCGCTTACCGGCGTGCTGGGCGACGTGGCCTACATGCTGGTGAAGGATGGCGAAGGCGCCACCAAGGTCATCCACATCAACGTGGCGGGCGCGCGCGACGATGCCGACGCGGAACTGGCCGCGCGCACCGTGGGCCATTCGCAACTGGTCAAGACGGCCATGTACGGGCGCGACGCCAACTGGGGGCGCATCGTGGCGGCGCTGGGCCGCAGCGGGGCCACCTTCAACCCGGCGGCGGTCATCGTGTCGCTGTGCGGGGTGGAACTGTTCCGGGGCGGGCAGCCCACCAACCTGGACTTCGACGCGCTGCTCAAGGAACCGCTGGCCGGGCGCGACATCGTGGTCAACATCATGCTGGGCAACGGGTCCGGCAGCTACCGGCTGCTGGCGTCGGACCTGACGCACGACTATATAAGCTGCAACGCCGACTACCGCAGCTAGCGGCGGAAGGTTGGCTGCTGTCTGTCGTATTCTGGCGGCGGGCAGTGATGATCGCCGATGGTTTTGCGGTTGGACAGGGGGGGGGAATGGCGTCTGACGGCTTGGGCTGCGCAGCGGCTGACCGTCCACGGGCGGGGCTGCATGGCAGCAAAGCCACACCAGCACGCTTTCCGTCCCACGAAAGTGGGCCACGCGCTTGACAGCGCGCCCGCCAACCGGGTACACACGCTTTCTCGCGCGGCGTGCCGCGCGACAACGGAGAGGTGGCCGAGCGGCCGAAGGCGCTCCCCTGCTAAGGGAGTATACGGGCAAAACCTGTATCGAGAGTTCAAATCTCTCCCTCTCCGCCAGTGAAAGTCAACCATCTAGAATGGTTGCAATATCCCGACGGCGGGGGCTTCAGGTCCTTGTGGATACACCACACGGATACAAACTGGAGCCTCCGCCGTGTCGCTTTTCCAGTCCTCCCCGCCGCCCCTTCCTGCGCCATTACCTTCCACTCTCGGCCAGCAGGCCCCCATTAGGTCCCACTCTCGGCCAACCGACCTCCGGCCTCGCGGCCCTCGCTCCACCCTGTCCACGTCAGCACCCGGCTACCTCGTGCAGCACCGGGGCATCCTCTACTTCCGCGTCCGCATCCCTGCCGAACTCCGGGCCTGCCTTGGCTGGACCGAGATTCGCCGCAGCCTCGGCACGGCCAGTTTGAGGGAAGCCCGGCCTCGCGCTTTGAAGCTGGCTGCCGTCGTTCATGATCTATTCAACCTCGCAAGAAGGCACACGACGATGATGGAGAACACCACACCCAGTGAGGACATGCGGGAACTGGCCCGCAAGTGGCTGGATGAAGCCCTGCACGACGAATACGAAACCCTCCTGATCCGGGGGCCGGTCAGGACACCGGGGGAACTCAAGCCCCGTGAGGAACAGTCGGCCAACCTCTACCACACGCTCATGGAGGCGCAGAACCGGAAGGACTACCGGCACACCACCGCCACGGCGCGAGAGGTCTTGCAGCGGGCGGGCTATCCGGCCACCGTGTCACAGCGGGCCGATTTCGGGGGAAAAAGCCCATCGAACGACGACGCCCCAGCCGATGTCCCGACCGGAACCGGATCGCTGCTCTCCGGCCATCCTCGTGCGTCGAGTGACGCCCCCACGAACAACGATGGATCGCGGTCCCCTGTCTCCCGCCTTCAGTTCCTCAAGCTCTGCGATGCCCTGCTTCTGGCACAGGCTGCCGTCATCGAATCGGCATCGTGCCCGACGTTCGCCGGGGAACTGACCGCCCGGACCGACTACCGGCTTTCGGCAGTCCGGACCATCATGGACGCCCCCGGATGGCAGGCCCCGGCCACGGCACCGCATCCAGCCCCTGATTCAGCCCAGGCATCGACTACCACCGCCACCACCGGGGCAGCACAGTCCATCACCCTGTCAGCGGCGGTCGAGAAGTACATAGCGGCGAAAGACCCCGAACTGGCAGAAGGCAGCAAGCGCAACGTCTACGTCAACGTCCGCCAGTTCGCGGAGGCCATCACGGAAACGCGAGGCCGGGACGTCACCTTGGCCGAACTCGACCGGGACATGATCCGGGACTATGGCCGCCTCATGGCTGCCCAGCCTGCGAACCCGAAGAGCAGGGAGTACGCCGGTAAACGCCTGCATGCCCTCGCCGATCTCGACCTTCCGGCGGAAAAGCGACTGTCCGCAAAGACGCTGAACACGAAGTTCAACATGGTCCGTTCGCTGCTGAACTGGCTGGAACTGGAATACGGGATCATCGCCAAGCCCCTGAACGCCGCCTTTGTGATCCCGAAGGCGCAGGGGAAGGCCCGCTCATCCCGACGCCCGTTCACCACCGAAGAACTGCAACGGCTCTTCAACCCTCGTTCCTACCTCGCCGCTACCGAGCAATCCCCGGCCTACTTCTGGACGCCCCTGATCGCACTGTTCACCGGCATGCGCATTGAGGAGATTGCACAACTCCTCGTGACCGACATCCGGCAGGACGATGGCGTGTGGTGCATCGACGTGAACGAGGTCGGGGACGGGAAGCACGTCAAGACCGAGGCGGGGGTCCGCTTGGTTCCGATCCACCCGTTCCTGATCGACGGCCTTGGGTTCCTGCGGTTCGTCGAGGAACAGAAGGCCGCCGGACATCATCGCCTGTTCCACGACCTCAAGCGCGAGAAACGCGGCAACGTCGGCGGCCCCATCACCACATGGTTCACCCGGTATCGGCGCAAGCTGGGCATCGGCGGGACGGACGGCGAAATCAGCGATGTCGTCTTCCACAGCTTCCGGCACACGGTATCCACCTTCCTGCGGACACGGGCCGGGACTGACATCCTGATGATTCAAGAGGTCATCGGGCACGACAAGAAAAGCGGCGACATCGGGGTTACCGCCGCCTACATCGGCAAGTACCCCACCGCCACGCTGCGGGATAAGGTCATTGCGGTCCTGCCGTGGGCCGAAGAACTCTCGCTTGCACGGCTGAAAGACAGTCGCTGGGCAAGGTGATGTACGCATCAGCTCGCTCAATGCTCGCCGGAAGCCCAACATGCACACAACACGGGCCGCTCTTCAGATGAACTGACCAGCCTACCCCCGCCGGAATCGCACGAGGTTGGCGTATCAGGCCTGATCCTGTCCGGGCATGACCAACGACCTACCCCGGACAGATTCCCCCCCCGAACTTGCACGAAAAATGGCCCGCTGTGTTCTGACGACGCAGTGGGCCTTTTCGCGTTCTGGGGGGCAGGAGACTGACGCCCGTCCGGGACCGGAGCAACGACCGTCCATCGTCATTGATTTCAGCTCATTGCAATTAGGTTCCACTCTCGGGCAAAGGGGAACCTCAAGCCAACCTGAAGGGACACCTTAAGCCCAACTGAAAGGGACTACCTTCAGGGACTATAAACAAGATGAACTACGACTAACACCTTAAGCCCCACCTGTGGCTCACCTGATGCCAACCAAAGGCATCACCGCAGGCCCACCTTAAGGGACGCCGCTGCCGTCGTCGTTCATCGTCCATCCCCGTTACAGACCACCCCACCAGCTACGCAAGCCTTCCTGTTCCCCTCTCGGTTCAACCGCCTGCGGCCTCACGTCTCCCCTCCACCGCGCATGGGGGACGGCGTGAGGTCGCGGGCGGTTCTTGGCGCTCCGGGGCATCCCAAACGCCAGCCCATGAGGTGGATCAGTCGTCCATGTCGTTCAAGGCCTACCCTGTTCACCAACCCCAACCGCTCTACCGAGAGCAAGGAACACACCATGACCAAGCAACTCTGCACCCTGTACCCCACCCCCGCGACCATCACTCCCCGCATCCGCCGTCCAGAGCCTCATGAAGAACCATTCGATGCCGTGGCGAACAACATCGGCTCTACCTGCGCAGCCACGCGTGGAGACGAAGTCACGTTCCTTGAGAAGGCCCCCCGTGGGGAAACGATGAACGTCCCCGTCCCCGGCCATTCGGAAACCGAAGCCGGTTCAGACACGGCAGACACCTCGGACATGGCCGATCTGATCCTCAACGTTGAAAATGCCATTGCGGGCATCCATGGGATTGCAGACGCCATCGAGAGTGCTGCGCTTGCAATAGAACCCATGGCACGGCTTGCTGCGGGGCTGGCCCTCGTTCAGGCACCCGGCGCAGTCACCAGCCTTGCCAGATTGGCCCTCGTAGACGCCCACTTCAGCAATGCCCAGAAGAAATACCGTAACATCGCAGAAGAGCTTGAGGGTTACCTCGGACACATGAAGGTAGATGCATACCGTAACGCGGCTGGATAGCCCACTTGCCCCTTTGGGGATCGCTACGGAGCACATGAGGGGAAGACATGTTCATGAATCATGCAAGACCAAGCACGCAAGGCGTCCCGCCAAACGGAAGGGCGCTCCACAGTCACATTGAGAAATATGCCGCAAGAAAGTCCGCCCTTGAGGCCATCCGCCACCACTGCGTCCACGACTGCATGGGTGGTGACCGGCGGGCCGTCGAGGAGTGTATCGACGCCGGGTGCCCGCTGCATCCCTACCGCTTCGGACGCCGGGCCACGACCTGTCCTCATCGGCCCACACCGGCCATCCGGTCCTTCTGCCTCTACCGCTGCATGGGAGGTGATGCCGAGGCCGTGGCCGGGTGTGAGCTGTCCCCGGACGTTGATCCCCGGTACTCCCCGTGCCACCTCTACTCGTTCCGCTGTGGCTGCAACCCGAACTACGCCGCCGCCACTGCGGGCCGAGCATAGGGCGAGGTCGTCATGTGCGAAGCCATCTCGGCAACCACTATGGCGGGCCTCGCCATCGCTTCCGCTGTCGCCTCCACCTCGGCATCCCTGTACGCCCAGCAGGAGCTGGCCGACGCCCAGGCATCGTACCAGTCGGCCATGTCCGACGAGTACGCCCGGACGGCCAAGCTGAACCAAGAGGCGGCCAACAGGGAGTACATTGAGGCCGCAGCCGCCGAGCGCATCAACCAGATGCAGCAGCAGGCGTCGGCTTCCGAAGAACTCCAGAAGCTCCAGCAGGAGAAGATGCAGAAGCAGGGTCAGGCCCTCGCCTCCAGTGAGGCCGCAGGCACCGCCCTCGACGCGCTCATGGCCGACTACGAGCGTTCCGCTGCCCAGAAGCGGGACGTGATCATGCAGCAGCTCGACATGGTGGGCGTCAACGCCGACACCGCCATCAGCGGCTACAAGGACAAGGCCGAGGCCCGCATGAAGTCCCAGTCCAACTACGTCAGCTCCCCCATCAACCAACCGAACTACCTCGGCGGTGCCCTGTCCATCGGTGGCGCGGCGATGGGGGCCTACGACAAGTACGTATACGGGCCGGAGCAGAAGGCCAAACGGTCTACCACCACCGTCCCGTAGGTGGTGGTGATGGTCGTCGTGTTACGGTGGGCCGTTTTTCGATGAAAGACCCCACCCAAGCCGGACGACCTAGACCAACACACGACCCCGTCCCTGTTCGCCTCTCTCCGGCCATCCTCGTGAGCGGACGGCCCAACCTGTCCCACCTCGCGTGGCCCCATACCCACACGACGCACAACGACGGCCCCTCCACATGTCACCCACTCAAGGGCGGCACACGGAGGGGCCGTCGTTGTTCGCGTCAGACTATCGGCTCTGCAAACGAGAAACTACCACGGTGGCAGGGCTGACAAGGAAATCGTGGAAACAACGGTCGCGCTTCCTCGACGCTGTGGTCACCGGATTTTTAGTCCGATGGAGGCACCCGGCTTGCCAAGGACACTGTCCACTACCCGGCGGACATCACCCAGACATCACCTGCCGGTAGGGTTTGTCTCGGCACAGCGACAGGCCCCGTCGTGCTTCTCGCGGATAATCCGTTCAAGGATCGTTGATCTACCGTTCCGTGCGGCATCCACCTTGATGTCGGTTGCCGTGAAGCCAAAGCAGTAGCAGATCAGTTCCGCATCCAAACTACGCCCTCCCCCTTGGTCGTGTGGCACATCCGGGGTCCATGCCCACCTGCACCCCCGCCCTCGTGATCAACGACACCGCCATCCGCTTCACCAACGACGACAAGCTCGTGAACCTGACCGACTTCTGGAAGGCCAGCGGCGCTGACCCCAGCAAGAAGCCCGCACAGTGGCTGAAGGCCGACACCGCCAAGGCTTTCGTCGCCGAGTTGGGAAAAGGTGAAGATATCCACCTTATCCAAATCACCCGTGGCCGCTTCGGTGGCACCTTCGCCCACTGGCAGATCGCCTTGGCCTACGCCAAGTACCTGTCCCCCGAGTTCCACATCCACTGCAACAACATCATCCGCCGATTCGTGGAGGAAGAGCAGAACCCCGACATGGCCGTGGACCGCGCCATCTCGGCCTACCGCCGTCAGGGCAACGGCGTCCATACCCAGCACATACAAAACAAACAATCCACTAACACGCTAAAACTCCAGACTAATATTTATCAAAATTTGCAGCAGCATACCCATCTTTCCGCTCACACTCAGGACAAAGCTCCCCTTCCTCGCGCTCAGTAGTCGAGCCAAGGAACGGGGAATGACACCTAGCGCAAGAAACCACATCCTCTCTGTAGCCGCATAACAGACAAACTTCCGCCTCGACATCGAATAATTCAACATGGCAAACAGAACACTCAATCGTACAAACACCTTCTATATCAATGCTATCAAACAGAAATTGCTTCTGGGCTTCAAAAAAACCAGCATACTCTTTCAACTTAATCCATTTAGGATCATTTATCCTTCTATCACTCCAATCAAGGCCAAGCTCATTCAATGAAAATTTGAATATGAAAACCAAAACACTTCCAATAACTGCTCTTGACGCCTTCTCATTGAATTTAAATTCATAATGCTCAATATCATTTCTTATATCTCTTATGATTTTCAAAGCTTGCTTATCAGATTCATCAAACTCAATACTGCCTAATTTTTCAAGTCTCGTTACAGCCTTTGATGACGAAACAGTGTGTGCATCTAAAGTTGTATACTTATCAATATTTTCGAAAACAAACGATGGATGTATCATCCGCAATCGTTCTTTTAGCAAAAGCTCTACAACATGCGCTACATCAATAATAACCCTCTTATGATCCAAAGGGGATGGGCCGCCTTCAGCAGTCAGATGCTCAATAGCATGCTCAAGGCTGTCGAGCGCGTTTTCAATGAGGCTAAATCTAATCATAATGCGAACCTCACAAAATGGTACACCACCAAAAATTTGCCACCGCACATAAAAACCATACATATAATATCATCGAAAGCAAGTCGCACCGCTGTTCAAACACCCCCGCCCTCACCCCCGTCCGCCACGAAGAGATCGCCATCTGCAACGCCACCATCCTCGCCGCCGTCACGCCCGATGACCGCTGCTACTTCTCGCCCCGCCATGTGTGCGAGGCGCTGGGCATCGACTGGAAGTCCCAGCATGTGAAAATCAAGGCCGATCCGGTGCGTGCCAAAGGCGTGGTGGAAATCACCACACCTTCCGCTGGTGGTGCCCAGCGCACCGCCATGCTCCCCATCGAGTTCCTGTCCGGCTGGCTCTTCACCATCAAGAAGGTCAGCCCCGAAGTGCAGGACAAGCTGAACGTCTTCCGGGCCGAAGGCTTCGTTGCCGGGCACCCCGAATGTTTCTGACACAAAAATCTGACTGCCCATCTCATACACCGACCACGACCCATTCCCCCCATACCGAGGGGTCAATCCATATGGGGTGGTCGTCCGCACACTCACCGTAACACAGCGGGCCGTTTTCCATCGCAGGATGCCCGCAATCACCACGGCCTGACCTTCGCCCAATCATCGCCCACTCCATCGCTCTCCGGCCATCCTCGTTCGCTGACTTGGGCCGGGACGCTGGCCGGGAACAGCCACGCCCACCGACCACCACTTCCCGGTTGACGCCCTGCCTCTTCTTTGTTTACAAAACCTCCTAACGTTCATTAGCGAGTTCTGTAAGCACGGAGACCACGATGGGACGAGACCTCTTTGTTTCCTACCTGCGAGTATCGACGACCAAGCAAGGCGCATCCGGCCTTGGCCTTGAGGCACAGCGGAAGGCGGTAGCCGACTACCTGAACGGCGGGGACTGGACCCTGCTGGGCGAGTATGTGGAGGTGGAGAGCGGACGAAAGAACGACCGCCCCGAACTGCTCAAGGCGCTGGAACACTGCCGCCTGACCGGAGCGAAGCTGGTCATTGCCAAGCTAGACCGCCTGTCCCGCAATGCCCACTTCCTGATCGGGCTTCAGGAAGCCGGAGTGCCCTTCGTGGCTGCCGACATGCCGAACGCCAACGAGTTGACCGTGGGCATCATGGCCCTCGTCGCACGGGAGGAACGGAAGGCCATCTCATCCCGGACCAAGGCCGCCCTTGCCGCAGCCAAAGAGCGAGGGGTCAAGCTGGGGTGCCCCACCGGGGCGTCTCACCTCCGGCAGTACGGCAACGCCGCCGGAGTGGAAGCCGTGAAGCTGAACGCCGACGCACGGGCGCAGGGGCTTCGGTCCCTTGTCGAATCCATCCAGGCATCGGGAATCACGTCGGCCAAGGGGATAGCCGAAGAGTTGAACCGTCGTTGTGTTGCCACCCCTCGCGGTGGTAAGTGGCATGCATCAAGCGTTAGCAACCTCATCGCAAGATTATGTCCGTGACGATGCTCAGAAAGGAGTCCACATGGTCGTCTATCCCATCAGAGTCCACGTCAAAGGATACAGCGGAAGCAATCAGAGGAAGCGTGAAAAACTACACAACGACATTGCTGTAGCCCGCAAGCTTGAGGAGTACACCAACACCGAATTTAAACGTCGCATGGAGCTTGGCGTTGATTCCTGCGTCTTTCTGTACGCGAACATTGCCCGCGCGACAGGCGTTGATGTCGAAACAGTGAGTAGGTTGATGTTCTCCGTTGACTGCGGTTCAAATGGGTTCACGATCTGTGCTCCCGGACACGATCCATTGGCGCGGTAGCTACCCTGTCAGCTACAGTTTTTTTGCCTAACCGACGACTTGCCCCGGACACACACCCCTGCTACAAACGCTCTCTAGGCCCTTCGACGGACCTGAAGAAAACCAGTGATTTCGGCAAGAAACGTATCCGAACTGCCGAATCTCTCCCTCTCCGCCAGACGGCAAAGGGTCACGGTGCAAACCGTGACCCTTTTCACGTTACATTTCGGAGCATTAATTCAATATGGCACTTGTTCATGCCCGCACGCGACGTTTGACACTGCGACGCGCACCGCTTGCCATCAAAAGCCCCGGGCGAAAGGACGTTGCCGAAAGCGTTGCGCTCCTGGCGTGATCTGCGCCTTGATGTGGCGGACGGCGATAATGGTATTTGGCGATAGCTCCATGCCGAGGAAACGGCGCCCGGTAGAGCCTCCACGTGGGACGAATGCGCCCTGCGAGCCCATAAGCCCCGCCCTCAATTCCTCTTGATCAGCCCCACCAGAAACAGCAGCACGATGGCCCCCACCACGGCGGTGACCAGCGATCCCATCATGCCGCCGCCGTGCACGCCCACCATGCGGAACAGAAAGCCGCCCAGCACCGCGCCCACAACGCCCACGGCCATGTTGCCCAGAAAACCGAAGCCGCGCCCCTGCATCAGTTTGGCGGCCAGCCAGCCCGCCAGTGCACCCAACAGCAGAAACCAGATGATGCTCATGGTCGTATCCTCCCGTAATGAATGACGGCGGCTGCGCGGCAGCGGCGCCCGCCGGGGTTGCACCCCCACGTTACCCTCGGCACGAAAAAAAGTCTGCCCCCCGCGCAAACGCGGGACGTACCCGCGCCCGGCAGGGGGCATGGCATGAACGGCAAGGCCGTGGCTGGGCCGGTGCTGGCCGCCCGCCTTGTGCGGTCCGCGACCGTCAGGGCGTGGCACCGCCCCGATTGGCCAGCCAGCCGCCGGTCCACTTGCGTTTGACCGCGTTCTTTTCCGCCAGTTGCACGTAGTGAGCGCATTGCAGCCCGTTGATGCCGTACTGCACGGCACGTGACCGCTTGTCCGCCACAACCTTGCGCAAAGCGGCCAGCGTATTGCTGCCGAAGGCGCCGTCCACAACCAGGTCCGCCCCGTAGCGCCCCTTGTGGTTCAGGGCATTGCACACGCGTTGCAGGTGTTCGGTTACCCGTCCGTTGCCAAGGTTGACCGCCTGTTCGAAAATCTCGCCCGCAAGGCCCTGGTCCCATTCGTCACAGGCAAAGCGGTCCCAGTTTTCCGCCTTGTAGAAGGCAGCCCGTGCCGCCAGCACGCCGGAGTCATGTTCCAGAATGCCGGGAAAGCCGGGCTTGTCCCTGGCTGCATCCACCAGCGGCCATCCTTCCCACCCGGGATGAAAGACCCGGGCAATGCCGAAACAGGTTTCCCCGCCCGCGTCGTCAGGATCGTTGTCGTACACGCCTTCGATGCCATCCAGCTTCGCCAGCTCCGGTGCAAAATTCGCCATGGCGCACCTCCTCGCGCAAGGCTTGGCGGCGCACAGGCGCGGTCGGTTCCCGCCAGTCGGAACCGGCCTGGACAAAGGCAGCCCCGCGTCATGCGGGGTGCCCCCTCGCGCACCGCCTGATCACCCCCGTGCATAGCAGACCGCACACGGAGCGAATACCCCGTTGGAAATTTCGCGGGAGTCGGGAACGGCTGGCCGCCGGGCCACATGCGCGGGCAGGCGAGAAAGCGCAGTCCCGACACACGCACGGTTGCCCGCAAGGCGCGCCGGGGTGTATGCTGTGGGCTACCCGCCGGGCGGGGCCTGTTGCCCCGCGCAGCAACCACGCACGACGCTGCGCATGCCGCGCCGCGTCCCCGGCACTCACGACATGCCCGGCACCCACAGGCATCCGCCGTCATCCAGCATCGCGGGCTTCGTCGGCATCCCTTGCCCTCATCCGCCAGTACGGGAGGTTTCCATGCGCATCCTCGTTCTTCTCCTTGCCCTGCTGCTGTTGCCGGGCGCGGCCACCAGTGCCCACGCCGTGCTCGGCCTGTTCGAGAACAACTACCGGGTGGTGTTCGACGCCGTGCCCGACATCAAGGACGAAAATATCTACCTTGGCGAATCGGTGATGGGCAACATCACCAAGCGCGAGCTGAAGGGCAACAACGTGGTGCTCACCGTGGACGTGAAAAAGGAATTTCTGGGCAACATGGTGGATACCACGGTGTTCGTGGTGGAGGGCGGTCGCCTGAAGCACGCCACCCTGGGCCAGTCGGGTACCTCGCTGAAGGAAGGGGCCAACGTGCTGGGCTTTACCGATGCGCTGCACCTCAATCTGTTCAAGGCCAAGGCGGCCATGAACGACCTTGGCGACTACCTGCGCAAGAAGGCTGACGAACTGGCCCGATAGGCCAAGTCACCCAAGCAGTGGGGGACAGCCCGGTGAAACGCCGGGCGCAGGACCGGGCGAACGCAGAAGGCCCGGCAAGGGTACGGGACAAATCCCGCCCTGCCGGGCCAGTTCGTGCGCAAGAAAGACTGAAGGAAGGTAGGCGCCCCGAACAGTGCCGGAACCGACCGGTGCCGTCAGGGGGTGACCGGTGCCGTCAGGGGGTGACCGGTGCCGTCAGGGGGTGACCGGTGCCGTCAGGGGGTGACCGGTGCCGTCGGGACTCAGGAGCGCGGCACGCGCACCCTCCACAACGCCCGTTCCGCGCCAGCCCGCATATCGGGCTATTCCAGCCGCCCCAGCATGATGGAGGTCACCAGACGGTGGCGTGAAACTCCGCCCCGCCACCAGTAGGCCACGGGATGGCCGGTGGCGTCGGTGGCAAGGCCGATGACCCCGCTGCCCACGCCGCCGATGCCCGGCTCGCGCGTGTCCCTGGGCAGTGCGGCCAGCCATGCGGGGCTGCCCCGCTCCAGGCCGGGAGCGATGACCGGGGGCGCCTCCACCTGCGGAGGCCGGGGCTGCTCCAGAGAGGAACCGGGCACGGGGGCCAGTGCCAGCTCCGATGCGTGTCCCGAAGCCTGTTCCATTGCCTGTCCCGCAACAAGTTCCGACGACGGCGCGACAGCCGGTTCACCAACCGGTGGCGCGGCCCGTACCGCTTCCGATTCGGGGCTGCCCACCCCGCGCATGGCGGCAAGGTCACCGTGCGGGCTCAGGGTACAGTCGGCCACGGGCAACAGTACCTCACCGGGCCGGGCCGGGTTCAGTCGCGGACTGGCCAGCGCCACCATCACATGCCCGGTGGCGGAACTGGCGCTGCGTTCGGCGGGGCGCAGCCAGGCCACCACGTCGCCGGGGCGCAGGTCGGAAACCCGCTCCAGCCGCAGCCAGCCTGTGCCGTCGCCCTTGGGTCCGGCGCGCAGGATGCTGCGATGAAAATCCTCCGCCCGCGGTCGATAGTGCTTGCCGCTGCGGTCCACGGTTGCCAGTGCCGAAGGATTCACCTCGTACAGCAGCAGGGACAGGAAGCCGGAACAGTTCAGTTCGAAGCGGCCCGTCTCCTCGTCCACCACATAGCTGCCGGTGTAGCGGGTACTGCGCACCTGCGAAAGCACGCGCACCGCCTCTGCGTACAGCCCCCTGGCGCCATCGGTGGCGGGCTGGTCGCCGAAGTTCGGCATGTGCGCCGTGGCTGGGGCCACGGAGGTGACGGAAGCGGAGGTAACGGAACCGGACGGCGAGGAATCGGATGCCGCCGGAGCGGCTGGCACGGAATTGGAGGGGGCGAAATCGCCTGCAGTGAAATCAGCTGACGTGGAATCAGATGGCACAGCCACGCCGGGCACGGACGCGGGCAGGGCCTCGGCAACCGAAGCTGCCGCTTGCGGCACATCGTCACCGGCAGCCGCCGCGAAACGGGCGGGCAACACCGTCAGCAGGCAGGCCAGCAACAACAAGAGATGCACCGGCGCACCCCGCCTTTTCCCGTCAGTCTGCATCACGTGTCCCCTCCCCGGCGGCTTTGGCGGCAGTGCCGCCTTGCGTGCACTCGGTGCAGGTTTACACCTGGCCCGGCCGCAGGTGCAGCATATCGTATATGGCGTCCATGTCCACGGCGGCGCGCACGGCGTCGGCCAGCCGGTCCAGCGCCGGGTCCAGCGAATACGGGGCCACCACGCGGCCCAGCGGGGCCAGCCCCCG
>NZ_VSMK01000759.1 GCF_011682075.1 Nitratidesulfovibrio liaohensis | reverse complement strand
CGGGAGTGCGTGTCGCTGGCGGCCGCAGGGCAGGCCAGGCCGCAGCCGCGCGACTGCGCCGTGTGCGGGTGCAGGTTCACCCCGGCCACGCTGCGGGACAGGTTTTGCGGTCCCGGTTGCGAGGCGGCGGCACATGGCCTGGACCACGGGTTGTTCGAAGATCCGTGGGCCTCGGGGGACATTCCGCCGGATTGCTATGGCCGCGACCTGTTCCGCATGCCGGACATGGTGCTTGGATTCTGAGGCCCGCCGAAGGGCGAGCGGTCGTTACCGGCGAGGGGATCGTGCCGGTTGGCCGCCACACGGCGAGGACGCCGTCCGGAGCGCCCCGCACCGGTACGGGATATGCCGATCCGCGTGAGCAACGCGATGCGGCTGGTGCGACATGACCGTCGCAGAGGAGGATGCCGCATGGCGGCTGTGAACAGAGTGATGCTGCTCGGGCGCGTGATGGCCGCGCCCCGGCCAGGAACCGGCACGATCGGTGATTGCGTGCTGTTTTCCGTCAGCACCGAGGGTGCCGGACAGAACGACGCGGGCCAGCGGCACCGGGTGCGCGTCACCGGTGACCAGGCAGCGTGGTGCCTTGCGCGGTTGCGGCGCGGCATGCTGGTGCATGTGGAAGGTGAATTGCTGGCCTGCGCGCGGGAGGGGGAAGCCAGCGCCGTGGTGGCGGCGTGGCTGGTCCAGGCCGTGGAGGGTGACCGGCGTTCCGGGCCGCCCATGCATGCGCCCTTGCATGCGCCAGTCAGCCCCGTTGCGTTTTCCGGCGCGATGCACACCGCACGCGCCGAAACACCCCATTCCAAGGCACGGAGCGCCAGAGCGGAGTTTTTCGGCCAGGGGGAGGATGATAATGCCGGGGACGGTGCCGTGACGTGGCCCCTGGCGTGGCGGCGGGCACCGGAAATGGCCGGAGGCGTGCCGGGCATGCCGTCGGGACGCATGCATTGAGATGCTTGGGCATGTGGCCGGGGGCGACCGGTGTCGGGCGTCCGCGATGCAACGTCAGCGCAATGTCAGCCGCGGCGCGAGGTGCCGCGAAACAGGGAGGAAGGTCGCATGCAGGGCGCGCAGCAACCGCAGCAACGGTTTGTGCACGATCACGTTCCGGAGGTGGCGCGGGTGCCCCATGGCGTCTGCGGATGCGGCGAGCCCCGGTCCGTGGACGTTCGCCAGGAGGCTTCCCAGTCTTGGGGATGGCGGGGCGGTGCGCACCATGCGGCCACGGGCCGGGAGGCGCCCCGTGATTCGGCTGGGGGCTCGGCATGGGGGCCAGCATGGGGGCGGACGCACGGCCAGTCGCCTGCGCCATCCGTCCCCTTTGTCCTGGTGGGGCTGGACGCCATCGGTCGCGCCGTGGGTGCGGGACAGGGGGCGGTGAAGCGTTGGATTCGGGAGGATGGATTTCCTGCCCGCAGATGCTCGGACGGTACCTACCGGGCCGATCCCGAGGCGGTGCGGCGGTGGTTTTGGGGGGAACTCGAAGCGGCCCCGCACGGAGCGTTGCCGACCGGATATCCTGCCCGGACGCCCCCTGACGGAGGTATCCGCCACGGACGTAGGGACGGTCCCACGCGCGGGCATTGATCGGAACCCGCGGGAGTTCACGAAATTCCGTAACATGCGAGGCCGGACGGCGGATGCCGTCCGGCCTCGTGGCATTCTGCGTTTGCCCTTGAGGGGGGGGGGCCTTATCTATTGTCCCAGGATGGTCACGTTGAATTCGTCGTCCACGGCCACCTTGACGTTGGCGGTGATGCCGATCCAGCGCGAGGCCGCCACGGTAAGCGCAGGCAGGGCACCCAGGATGTCGCGCGAGGTGCCGGTGCTGGACACCACCACCTTCCACAGCACCGGGCCGGTCAGTTCGGTGGGCGATGGCAGCCCTTCCACCGTGCCGATGGGGGTGCCGTAGGGCGGTCTGGCATATTCGGGCACGTCCGGACCGGCCGTGTTCGGGCCGGACGCGGTGGAGGCCGCCCCGTCGGACCGTGCCGGGCGCGCGGTATCACCGGTGGGTTTCGTGGGGGCGTCGGGCTGCATGGAGGGCGCGGGCGGCGGTGCGACCTGTGGGCCGGATGTCGCCGCCACCGGCGCTTCCTGCCCGGCCTGGGCCGAAGGTTGCGTATCCTGTGCGGCACCACGACCGGAACGAAGGTCGCGCGCCTCAATGGACAGGGTGCGGGTATGCACCACCATCATGGGGGGCGGGTAGCCGTAGCCGGTGCCGAACCCGCGATAGCCTCCGTAGCCCCAGCCGCCGTACCGGCTGCCATAGGCCCCGCCGTACCACGGCCACGAACCGTAGCCGATGCCGACGCCCACGGACGGGCGCGCGGGGTATGACGTGTCCGGCACCTCGTGCGGGCCATCCACCTTCCATTCCACCACCACGGCCATGTCCGCCGCTTCCGGACTGGCGGCCTCGCGATAGCCGTGCCCGGTGAGCACGGCACGCAGCCGTTGGGTGGACTGGCGGAACATGTCGGCGTTGATGGCGTTCATCGTGGACAGTGCGGTGCCGGGCACCAGCACGTAGCTTTGGCCGGCCTTGCGGAAGCCGGGGGCCGACACGGCCAGCACATCGGCCTTCATGCGCGGGGCGCACCCCGCAGCCAGCAGCATGCCCAGAAAGAGCAGACCGGCGAGCAGCCCGGCCAGCAGGCGCGAGATGCCCGGAAGGCGGCTGTATGCGGTGCGGGCGGTCATGGAATGTCCTTTGCCATGCGGCGGATGCGGTCGTTATGCATGGTCGCCACGTCTCGCCATGTGGCGATGGTCGGGGTGGTTTCCAGTCTCAATGCGTCCGGGAGACGTCAACGGTCAAGTGGACCATGCCTTTCAGAATATGGGCATGCGGGGGATGGCTGTCCATGGCATGCCGCTGGAAGGCGCAACCGGCACAGCGCAACATGTTGGCGCATCCCGTCCGTACCGCGAGCATGAGCGGCATGGGGGCATGCGGTGATGGGGGGGCATGCGGGGCCTGCACGCACGCCGCTGATACGGGGTCGGGCGGATCGCGCTGCACATCGCGTCCGTGTCCCTGGGCATGTCTGGCCCTGTCTGGTCCTGTCTGGCCTTGCCTGGAGCATGTACGGGCCAAGTCCACCACGACAATGTTGGTCGGATGCGGTCCTAGCGTTGCCGCAGGGGCAGGGTGAAGGTGAAGTGCGCCCCCTTGCCGGGTTCGGAGTGCAGGGCAAAGCTGCCGCCATGATTGTGGGTGATCAGGAAGTACGACACCGACAAGCCCAGCCCGGTGCCTTCGCCGGGGGGCTTGGTGGTGTAGAAAGGGTCGAAGACGCGGGCGCGCACCTCGGGCGTCATGCCCGGCCCGTTGTCGCTCACGGTTACCGCCACCAGGTCGTGATGACGCTCGGTGCGGATGGTCAGGGTGGGCGGCGCGCCGTCGGGTGGCGGCGTGGTGGCCAGGGCCTGGGCGGCGTTCTTGAACAGGTTCAGCAGCACCTGTTCCACCTCTGTGGGCAGGCAGGGCACCGGCGGCAGCATGGGGGAATAGTGGCGCACGATGCGCAGTGTGCGGAAGTCGTAGAGTTTCTTCAGGTCGTAGTCGTTGGCGGCCAGTTCCAGGGTGTTCTCGATGAGCCGGTGCAGGTCCTGCGCCACGAACGCGCCGTCGGCGCGGCGGCTGAAGTCGAGCATGTTGGCCACGATATGCGCGGCCCGCGCGCCGGAGGCGGCGATGTCGTCGAGCATGCGCAGTATTTCGCGCCGCTCCAGATAACCGCGCACCTGGTCCATGGTCAGACCGGCCTCGTGGGCGGCGGATTCATTGTCGGGTCGCCCCGTTTCCACCCGGCGGCGCATGTTCTGCACCGCCTGCAGGATGCCGCCGAGCGGATTGTTGATCTCGTGCGCCATGCCCGCCGCAAGGCCGCCTACGGTCAGCATCTTTTCCGTCTGGATCATCATTTCGCGGATGCGCTCGCGCTCGGTCACGTCGTCCACGCGGATGACGGCGCCCTGCGTGCCGTTGGCCATCAGGGGAAAGACCGTCACGTCCTCGTAGCGCACCATGTCGCCATCGGGCCGCAGCAGGCGCTGTCCGTCACGCACCAGACCGTCTTCCAGCGCCTCGAACACCAGCGGCTTCAGCTTTTCCAGCCGGGGGAACACTTCGTCCAGGGGGCGGCCCAAGGCTTCATGGGCTTCCTGTCCGGTGGCCTCCGCCGCGTGGCGGTTCCAGTGGGTGACCAGTCCTTCCGGCGATACGCCGACGATGACCGAGGGCATGGAGTCCAGGGTGTTTGCCAACAGGTTGCGCAGCCGCCGCAGTTGCCGTTCCGAGGCGGCCCGGCGGCGCATCATGTACACCAGCACGGCAATGGTGGACGCCAGCGAAACCACGAACAGGATCAGCATGTTGATCTGGGTACGGTAGGCCCGGTAAAGCGAGAAGGGGCGGTCGATCACGGTGCTGCCCTCGGGCAGGCTGCTTTCGGAGATCCCCCACCGCTCCAGCGCGGGGGCGCGGTACACGTAGCGGTTCACCCCTTCGGCCTGTACGGGAATGTCCTGGGCGCGCGTGCCGGAAATGACCCGCAAGGCCATGCGGCCCAAGGCCTCGGCCTGAAAGGCCGCCCCGGACACCTTGCCGCCCACCGTGGCTCCGCGCAGGTTGAAATCGACAAGGCAGTGCACGGGCACCCGCGTGGCGGCGGCGATGCGTTCGCCCATGTCTTCGAAGGTGGTGGCGTAGCCCGCGCTGTCGGCAAAATACACGCCCAGCAGAACGGCCGCGTCGGGGGGCAGGGTGGCCAGCCGGGACAGCAGGTCGTCGAAGGCCAGGGGCGGAAATTCGTGCACCTGCACGCCGCCGGGCAGTCCCGCGAGTTGCCTCGACATGTCGCGGGCCACGGCCCGCCCGGTTTCGGTGTGGTCGTTGACGAGATAGATGTGCCGTGTGCCGGGGTGCATCCCCAGCATGGCCAGTGCGGTTTCGCGGGCGGAAAAGGTGCTCAGCACGCCCGAAAGCCGGGGCATGGCCGCCACAAGGTTGTCGTGGAAATGGTTCACTCCGCAGAACAGTACGGGCACGCCGGGGAACAGCGCGGCGTGGTGGGCTTCCAGAAAGTCGAGTGCGTCGTCGTCGCTGGTCAGGATGAGGGAGGGGGTACGTTTGGCGTATTTCAGGGCCAGCACGGCGGCAAAGGCGTTGAGGTATTCCGGGGTATGCACGCGCTTGGAATCCAGGTTTTCCACGCGCAGGGTTATGTGGTTGTCCATGGGGGCCAGCATGCTTTCCACCGTGTCGGTGATTTCGCGCACCCGGCCCATGCCCTGCTCGTAGGAATGCAGCAGCAACACCAGGTGGCGGCCATCCTGCACGCCGCGCGCGGCGATGGCGTCGGCAAGGGTCTGGACCACAGAATCGGTCACCGACCGGGCCACGGCGTCGGGTGTGGTGCTGGCGGCATCCTGCATTCCCGTTTGCGCCCCTGCCTGTGGCACGGTCTGGAACTGATGCGGAGTCGTCTCCGTGGCGGAGTCGGTGGCGTGGGCAGCGGGTGCCGCCAGGCACACGAGCAGGCACGCGAACAGGAACATGAGCAGACGGCCAGGCTGGGGGACCGGCTGGCGGACGGGCACCAGTGTTGGCCCCCTCCGGACGTGGGGGGCGGCGGCGTTCATGACGTGCCCCCCAGCGGCAGGGTGAAGGTGAAGGTGGCACCCCGGCCGGGCTCGGAAACCACGGCAAACGTGCCCTTGTGGTTCTGGGTGATGATGAAGAACGCCACGGACAGTCCGAGGCCG
The DNA here is from genome assembly GCF_011682075.1 of Nitratidesulfovibrio liaohensis. Taxonomy (GTDB): domain Bacteria; phylum Desulfobacterota; class Desulfovibrionia; order Desulfovibrionales; family Desulfovibrionaceae; genus Cupidesulfovibrio; species Cupidesulfovibrio liaohensis. The sequence continues at coordinate 28,372 of NZ_VSMK01000759.1, read as the reverse complement.
GTGCCTTCTCCGGGCGGACGGGTGGTGTAGAACGGGTCGAAGACCCTGGCCCGAACCTCTGGCGGCATGCCGGGGCCGTTGTCCGAGACGGATATGGCCACCCCGTCCGGATGATGTTCGGCCCGTACGGTGATGGTGGGCGGAGCGCCATCGGGCGGGATGAACCCGGCCAGGGCCTGCGCGGCGTTGCGCAGCAGGTTCAGCAGCACCTGCTCCACCTCTGTGGCCAGGCAGGGGGGGGGGGGCAGGTCGGGCGGAATCTGCACATCCTGACGACGAGTGAGATAACAGGGGCTGTGGGTGTGATATAACCGGGATGAGGCGGGACCATCCGGGACATATCGGGACGAGACACATGGAATATGCTTCCGCATCGCGGAATAACGAAGGGGGCCGAAAGCCCCCTATCGTTTTGGGCCGATGAGGCCCATTCCTGCACGGTCTGGTATGGTCCTGTCAACTCAACGGCAAGGGCAGTTGCGGCGTGCGGCGTTTGGAGCGCTCGTCAGCGACGATCCGGTAAACGGCGGACAGCGACAGGCGATACTTCTTGGCTAGATCATGGACATTGTCGCCTGTGAACTCGTTATACAGGCGAGCGTTGCGGCGCGCATTGTCCATCGGGATGTAGACGGACTGTCCGCCCCACTCTTCTGCCAATCGGTCAGCGACAACCCGTCCCAGGTCCTTGGGGATGGAAGCCAGTTCCTTGCGCTCCAGCAACCCACGGATGCGCATTTCTTGCGCGGCGGTGGCTTCCACGGTCTCCTCTACGTCCTTCAGAAGATCGCAACCGCGCTGGGTGAACCTGCTCATGCTGCTCATGCTGCGGCCTCCTCGGCGATGGCCGCGATCTTCGCCCGGGCGGCCTCGTCTTCCACGCGGTCGCCCCATGCCTTGAGGGTTTCAATGACCGACTGCAACTGCTTAGACGTGCACCACTCCATCTTCTCCGCACCGGTGATCCTCTTTACGTAGGCAAGCAGCGCCCGTTCGCTCTTGTTCCGGACCTCGCCTGCCGCGTGGAGAGCCAACCACAGTGCGCGAATCTTGCTGGCCTGCGGCGAGTAGTCGGTCACGTCGGGCTTGGACATGCTGAACCCGGCGCGCTTGAAGGACAACAGAACGGCGCGCAACTCGCGGTACGTCATGCCCTTGGTCGAGTCCCTGCCCGTGGCGGCGCGCAGCATGGTCCGGTACGTCTCGTCATCCAGCCCAAGCTGCCGCTTGCCAACGTGGATCACCTTGATAAGCCGGGCCGAGGATTCCTGTGTCTTGGTCGCCATGCTGCGCCCCCTTCTAGATCGCCGCGATGTCCAGCGGGATGGCGTCGTAGCCGCCCGCCGAATTGCGTTCGTAGACACGGATGTAAGCCTTGGTGCCGGTGACCTGGATGGATTCGCCGATGGCCTGCATGGCTTGCAGCCACCGCTCATCGTCAAAGTCATAGCGCCGCAAGGCCAGAATGGCCCCGGTATTGATGCGGCCTTCGCTATCCACGTCGAAGGCCTGCGTGACCAGGGTTTGCAGTTCCGGACGGCTGGTGGACGCCCACTCCCGCAGGCAGTCGTCGATCAGCGACTTGGCGGCCTGCAAGCGCTCATCGAACGTGATGTGTTCGGCGATGGAGCGCTGAATCTTGTAGCGCCCGTCGTAGCTGACCAGCGTTACGTTGCCCTTGTTACCGCCGATCTTGGCCCCGTACTGTTCGGCGCTCAACGAGACAAACGCGCTGACCTCGCCCATTGCGCGCGCCTTGAAATCTGCCAGTTTGCCTTGCACCGCGCGGGCCTCGGCCACCAGTTCCAGCACCAGGTCATTTCGGGCCATGTCCGCAGGGCGGATGGCGTGCTTGGGAATCAGGTGTCCCTGGGCGTTCTCCATGTAGCCGTCGGGAATGTTGGTGGGGGTGCTCATGCGTATCTCCTTATATGCTGTTGATGACGTCGGCGGTCACGCGGGCCTCGCCGATGTGCGCGGCCATATTGATGGATGCGACCAGCGCGTTGTTGACGGCCAGCGGGTAGACGAGCGACACGGCGCGCCCGCCCTTGTTGCGCGGGCCGGACAGCTTGTCGGCCAGCGCCTTCAGGGCGTCGTCAGCAATGACCTTCTCCATATCCACGCCCGCGCGCTTAAACTTGTGCTCGACATAGCCCGCCAGATCGTTGCCGAGGGGGTTGATGTCCACCACCTCGCAGCGCTGCACCACCTCGCGGACGGTGCTGTCCGCCTCGCCGAGCTTGGTGCGCAGTTCCGTCTGGCCGATGAGGATCACGGACAGCAGCTTGGTGAATCCGTCTTCCAGTTCCAGAAACCGCTTCAGGTGCTTGAGGGTGGCGTGGCTCAACGAGTGCGCCTCTTCGATGATCATGCAGTGGCGCTGGCCAGCACGGGCGCTGTCGCGGAGCACCTGGTGGACCTGCCGGAAACGGGCCTCCGGGCTGCTCATGCACTTCGCATGGGGGGCCACGGAGTACAGGATAGCCTCGGCAAGGTGGATGCTTTTGAGCGCCTTGCCCTGCTTGTCGTTGTCCTCGCTGGCCAGCACGTAGGGCTGGATCAGCACGATGGGCAGGCCGTCCGCCTGGACCCGGTTTTCCAAGTCCTTGCGCAGCGTGCTCTTGCCGCTGCCGGATTCGCCGATGACGGCCAGCAGGCCGCCATGGCGCGCGGTACTGAGCATGATTTCGCGCACGTAGCGCAAATCACCGGACAGCCACACGTCATCGGGGCCATTCAGGTCATCGGAAAACGGGTTGCGAACCAGCGCGAACTGCCGCTTTGCCTGGGGGGTCAAGGTCTGCTTGCGCATCAGCATGGTGTCATCCTCCGTTGATTCGGTGCCGGGCTTGCCCGGCTTGGTTTCGTTCAGGGCCGCAAGGGCAGCCGCCTTGCTCGCGCCGTTTTTCGTCAGGCAGTCCAGCAGCCGGGCCTTCACGCCTTCGGTGTCGCGGCGGGGCCACACACCCCGCGTGACGATGGCCGAAAGCGCCGCCGGGCTGATGCCAACCGCGTCGGCCACCGCGCGCTGGGGCTGTCCCAATCCTTCCAGCAGTTGCTTCAGCCGCATCTACACCCCTCCTGCGGCCACAAGCCGCAGCGGCGCGGGGGCTGCCGCCGGGGCCGGGGTTGCGAACCGGGCCGCAATGTCTTCCAGCGCGTCTTGCGGAACCCCGTCGGGGTAGCGCTGGCGCAGCCATGCCATGCCGTTTGGCCCCCACTTTTCGCCCACCATGGCGCGCAGCTGCTTGGCCGCCTCGACATGGGACATGGGCGCGACCTCGCGCCGGGCCGCGTCCACGTCCAGCGCCGTACCCCGGCGCGGGATGTAGATGGGGGCGTCCTGCGTGTCGGCCAGCATGTCCAGGTGCGCATAGGCAGGGGTGCGGGACTTGGCGGCCTTGTCGGCATCGGCCAGCGTGTCCGCCGCGTAGGCCTCGCGCTTGATGTCCTTGAGCACCGTGTCGGTGCGGGTATCCGGCAGCGCCGCGTACCCTTCGCCGATCACCTGTGCGTCAACGCGGAACCCGGCATCGTCGCGCTGGATGGGTTCCACCGTGGTGACGATTTCCGAGCCGTCCGCTTTGGTGACGATCACGTCCACAGCCGGGGCGCGGTACGGGTTGACCGCCACCTTGACCGTCTGCCCCACCACGATGCCCTCGACATAGCGCACGTCATAGTCGCGCGACTTCTGGCCCTTGATAGCGTGGGATATGGTCATCTTGGGCGTGACCTTCACCTCGCGCGGCTCGGTGGCCACCAGGTCGCGCAGCATCTCCTCTGACGGGGCCACCCGCAGTTGTTCCTGGCGAATGGACAGCCACGCCTCGTTGCGGGTGCGCCCGTGGCGCCCGTGGATGGCGGTGGCGTTCCAATGTATGCGCCACCGTTCGGCGGCGGCGTTGAGGGCGTCGATGTCGGCGATCTGCATGCACGACAGACGCCCCTCGAACTGCGTTTCGATGAGGTTCTGCCCCTGTTCCACTTGTCCCTTGGCACGCGGATTCCCCGGCTTGTGCGGCAGATGCTTGATGCCCAGCGAGCGCAGCCAGCGCGTGACCAACCCGGAGAGGTTACCCGCACCCTTGTCGGACAGTAGCACCCAGGGCACGCCATGCATGGGGTCGTGCGGCCCTCGGTGCACCATGGCCCGTATCAGGGTATCCAACACGGACATGGCGTCCTCGCTGCCCAGCACGTACCGGAAGAACAGCGCGCCGCTGTTGTGGTCGGTAATCACGATGCGCCACACCCTGTCGCGCTCGGCCTTTTCCAGATTGGCGGGTTTGTTTTTGTAGTAAACCGCCTCGTCCATCACGCGGACCTTTCCGCGCGGCAGGTAGAACACTACGCACAGGGATGCGTCGATGGCCCACACGTGGTTGGGGTGCAAACTGCGCAGTTCCATCGCCGGGTTGCCGCGCTCCAACTGGTCCGGATGGCACCCGTAGATGGACATGGCGCGGGCCACTGTACTGGGGCTGGGCATGGCGATCTCTCCTGTTTTCGGGTTGACCACCCCGTAGCCGTTGCCGCCCAGGATGTCGCAGGCCACGGTGATGGGCATGGTCCTTTTGCCGTTGGCGCGGGTGGCCACCTTGACCAAACCGGCGGTGAAGCGGGCCAGGTCCTCTGGCACGCTGATGCACCCCCGGTCGGCGCGGGTCTTGCGCCCGCTTTCCCAGCCCACTTTGCGCAGCTGGCGATACACCGTCTGCACGCTGCACCGCAGCGCCTTGCTGGCGGCAGCCACCAGCGCGCCGCTCTCGGCGGGGGCTGCGTACAGATTGGCCTTCAGGCGCATGAGGTATTCAAGGCGCGGCGCGTCCATGACCATCCCCTATTCGGCGCTGTCGTCGCCCGTCGCGTCACCGCGCTTGCCGTCCACGTCGCCCTGCCACTTGGGGTACACGACCTGCCGGAAATCCACGTCGATGCTGTTTTCGTGCAGCAGATCGGCCAGCCGGAGGCACACGTTGCTCCATGCCTCGTGCATGTAGGCGCACGTGGCCGCGTTGGCTTCGCGGTTTTCCAGCACCGCCCTTGCGACGGCGAGGCCCTGCACCGCCGCGCCCACAAAACCGTGCAGCGCCGCGTCCAGTTCCTTGCGGGCGTTGGCCTCGCGCTCCATTTCCAGTTCCAGCCGCTTGTCCGGGGGCAGGCTGGTGAGCTTGGCAAGTTCGGTCTGCGCCTCGTCTAGTGCCTTGTTCTTGGTGGCCAACACCTTGTCGCGGGCGGCCAGGTCGGCGGCCAGGTCATCCTTCTCCTTGCGGACGGTGGCGTTGCGGGCGGCCAGTTCTTCCAGCAAGTCCTTCAGGGCTTCGGGGTCGCTCTCTTTCACCGCCTCGCCCTCAATGACCAGCTGGCGGGCGTCATCGGGCAGCGCCCGCAGTTGGCGCAGCTGGCGGTAGCCAAGGCCCAGGCGTTGGGAGGCTTCCAAAAACTCCTCGCCGAGGAGCATGAGGTTCTTGATGTCCTCGTCTGCCTTGGAGCGGCTGACTCCCAACACTTCGCAGAGGTCTTCAAAGGTGCGCAGTTCGACCAGTTGCCCTTGGGCGTTGGGCATGGAGAGGCCCTTGTAGTCCCCGCTCTCCTTGCGTTCAGCCAGCCATTTCGTGCGGGCCAGCCCCGTGAATCTGCTCATGAAGTCGAAAGCGCGCGCCATGCCGAAACCTTCGGCGAGGGTCATTTGTTGCGCGGTGACGGCCTCGGCCAGCGTGGTGGCCACCGTGCGGGTGGCTTCAATGGAGGCGGTGACCGCGCCGGGCAGGTCGGGCAGCGGTTCCACCGGGGTAGTGGCCGTGGCCGGGCGGCCACGGCGGGCGCTGGTGGCTGCTGCGTCGTTGAGCGCTTCGGTCATGGATTCGGGCGTCGTCATGTCGTGCTCCTTATTGGTTGCCGCCGAGGGCCAAAGCCCCGGCCACGATGCGCTGATTGAGTTCGGATATGCGGAGCGTGGTGCGCTCCACGTGGTTCGAGTAGGCTTGGGCGATCTGCAACGGCTTGGCCGACAGGGACCACCGACCGCTTTCCAGACGCTGCACCCAACCGATGTCGGCCAGCACGGCGAGGTCGCGCGAAATGGTGGGGGGCGGCGCGCCCAGGGTGTCTGCCAGTTCCTTATTGGACAAGCCGTCCAGCACGCGCCCGGCAAGGATTTCCACGATGCGCAGGCAGCGGCGGGTGGCGGCGTTGGCGGTAGTTTGCGTGGTCATGGCTAGCCCCGCTGCATCTTTGCGCTGACACCGAACTGATAGTCGCCGTCATCCTGCGGCAGGAGCGACCACACCGTCATGCCGAGCTTGCGGGCGTGATCCAGTTCCGCGCGGATGCCGACAGACTGTTCCCACCCGTCAATCATGAGGATGCACAACGACTTTGTTGCGGCGAGCATGGCAAGGCACACGTGCTGCCACGCCTGCCAGTCGCCCTTGGCTCCCCACACGGCCATGGGGTGCCCCATGGAGATGGGCGATAGCACCCTGTGCCCGTTGTTCATCAGCCACGCGGCGGCGCGGGCAGCTTCCAGCCAGCGTTGTTCCCTGACGGCATGCTCGGGGTGGCTGTAGGGCGAGGCGAGGTAGAAGAAATACTTCTCGCCGCAACTGCCTGCCGAATGCTTGGAGGGGGCGAGAAACTGAACCTTGCCCTCGGCTATGGCGGATTCGTCGATGATCTTTTCGTGGGGCCGCCCACAGCAGGGGCAGTGCCAGTCGCAGTTGAGGACCACCTTGTTGCTGCTGCTGTACCCCGTGACGCGCGTGCGAATCTGCATGACGGCGTTGTCGGGTACCGCGTCGTGTGCGTTGCCGCCGTACTGGTGGCGGGGCACGTCCAGGACGCGGACGAACGAACCCACGTAGTCCTTCTTGAACTTGGGGGCCGGGATCACATTCCACGCGCGGACATCCGCCGGGCGGACGGGGTTCCAATCCTTGCCAAGGGCGGCGGCCAGCCTGTCGCGCTCGGCCTGTTCGCGGGCCTCGCGGTCGGCGGCGTACTTGGCCATGTCGTCGCTGCCGTAGGGGCTAGGCGTTTCCATGACGGCCCTCCATGCCCGGCAGGGTCGGCTGGCGACGGCCTGTCAGTTGTTCCAGTTGGGCGTCCACAAGTCGTTCCGCCGCACGGGCAGCGTCCAGGTCGGGCAGTTCGCGGGTGCGGAAGTAGGTGCGCTGGAGTTCGCGCATGCGGTCCACGTCGGCGATGAAGGTCTTGATATTGGCGGCCATGGCTAACCCACCTGCGCTTCAAAGATAGACGCCCACGCCACGGCGGCTTCCGCCGAGGTGAAGACGGCTGCGAATGAGCGGTCCCGCTTCTCGTGGTCGGGATATGTCCCTTCGCGCAGGGTGGTCGGCCAGTCCTTGCCTTGGATGACCTGAATCACCAGTTCCCCGTCGTCGTTGGTTTCCTTCAGGACCAGCACCTGACCGCCGTCGAGATCGAACAGGCGGGCAAACGGCACAGGTTCGAGAAGCCCTTTCCCGGGCATGATGCGGAAGACGTCCTGACGCATCTTGTCGGCGCAGAAGAACGCGCCATCCTCGGCTATGTTGTCGAACATCTGGTGGACCAGGCTGGCGTCGTTGACGGACATATGGGTGGTGGCCACCAGACCGTCTTCGAGATCAATGGTGACAAGCAGAGCGGGCCGCCCATCGTGCTCCCCTTTGCGGACAAGAACCTGCTGGCCGTCGCGTTCGAAGAGTTTGGCGAACATGGCCTACACCCCCTGTTCCTTGCGGGCGCGATCAAAGGCCCCGTCCAGCAGCTTGGCCCGCTCGCGGAGAGCCAGCGCCACGCCGTCGGTCATGGTGTCCGCGTAGACGTGGATGACCCAGGCGGCGCCATGGCTGGAGCAGTAGGACTGGACATCGCCCGTGCTGTCGAACGCGATGTCTTCGGGGATGGGCAGGTTGAAGGCCATGTAGAGGCCGGTCTTGTTGAAGAGGATGGTGTCCGCAGTGCCGTGCGGAGAATCGTCGGACGTCGCCAGTTCCGGGATAGCGAACAGGCTGGCCAGTTCTTCCTGTCTCTGGCCCAGGCACAGCGCCACCAGCGCGCTCGGCGCTTCCTCGAACAGGCTCAGCGGCAGCACCGTCTGCAACAGCAGGTCGGCGTCGTACATGATCTCCCGCAGTTCATCACAGAGGCTCATTTCCATGGGGCGCTCCTAGCGCGCGGCGCACAGCGCCGGACAGGGTTGCGGGGTGCCATCCGCCAGGCGGACGGGGACCAGGGCCGAGGCGGAGCCTATCCGCACGGCCACGTGCTGGATGCCGCCCTCGCACCGGTGGGTGACGGTGGCGGGCGTGTCGGGCTGGCTGGGTGCGTCCGGCGCGCAGCCAGTGAGCATCAGCAGCAGGCAGGCCAGCGCGGCCAGCTGCTGCAAGGCTATGCCGATGCCTCGGCGCACATGGCCCACGCCAGCGCCGCGAAGGCGGATGATGGGGGTATCCACCCGCGCCTTGGCGATGTTGACGGCGCGGTGGCTGATGACGCTGGTGACCACCAGTACGGCGGTGGCAGAACCCACGCGGGAGGCAAGGTCTGCCTCGCGCCCGGTGTAGCAGCGCAGGTCCACGCCGCGCTCGGCGGCGACATCGCGGTACTTGCCGTGCAGGCGGTCGAGTCCGCCGATCAGGACGATGCTGGTCATGCGGCCTCCTGGATTTCAATGTGGATGGCGCAAATGATGATGTCGGTCAGGCCGTAGCAGTTGAGCACATCCGCCTGATGTTGCGGGCTAAGGGTGCAGGCCTTGCCCTCTTCGTAGCCGATGACCACGCCGCGCAGGCGGTCAGCCTTGCCGTAGCCGCGAGACAAGATGACCTCGCGCCCTACAGGGCAGGTGCCTACATTCCAGCGCGGCCCCCACGCGCGAAACTCCACGGTCTTCTCGCCGCTCTTGAACGCGTCGAAGTGGCGGGCCTTCAAGGGGATGAACAGCGGGCGGGCGCTCATGCGGCTACCCTCGCATCCACGTCGATGATGACGGCCTCGGCGTCGGCCAGCAGGTGCCCCAGGTCGGCCACGGCGTGCGTGCCAACCGGAACCATGCGCACGGCAGCGGCATGCAGGGTATCGGCCCCCACCACGCGGGTGTCGGCGGTCAGCCTTGCGCACAGCGTGTTGGCTTCGGACAGGCCCATGCGGGCGGCATCGTCCACGTCCATGGTCCAGTGCGACCGCCGCGACACCTTCACGGCAAGGCCGGTCTGACGGGTGCGGGCCGCGTCCACGATGCAGAACGCGCTCATGCGGCACCCCCTGCCAGTTGCAGGGCGGCGCGCAGGGCGTTGCCCCGGCTGTCGCGCGGGGCGATCACGGTCACCTCGCCAGCCTCGCCGCGCACGCGGATCATCACGTGGCCGGGGGTATGCGAGGGACAGGTGTACAGGCGCATCGGCTCCATGCCGTGGACGGCATGGCCGGGAGCGCACGGGGGAATGTGATCGGTGCGGGGTTCCATTAGGCGGCCCTCCGACGTTGCGGCAGCCCGGTCAGCTGCACGCCAAGGTCGGCGAGTTCGCGCACCAGCTTGTCGATGGCGGGGGCGTAGGCGTCCGGCTCTTTCCACGCCATGGGGAACAGCGCGTGCGGTTGGACACCTTTCTTGATCAGGTATGCCAGCACCTTGCGATTATTGCGGGTGCCAGCGACAGTGGCTTGGACAAGGGAATGGTGGACGCCCAGCGTGCGGGCCACGCCGGACATGGACAGCCCCTTGTGCTTCAGATGGGCCTGCAATTGGATGCAATCCCGGCCCTTGCCGAGACCGTACTGCACAGTCACCGCGTTCATCGGGTTCCCTCCAGTTTCGAGATGAGTTGGTCTTCCAGGTTGCGCTGGCGCTTGGTGCGCAGCTTGTGCTCCAGCACGCCGCGCGCGTACTCGGCCAGCTTGAGGATGTCTGGCCCTGCGGTGGTTTCACCGAACATGGCCTCCAGCCAGAATCGCAGCGGGGACGGATCGTCGAGGGCGAGGCAGAAGACATGCACGGCGTAGATGCTGGGAACGTGGTCCACGTCTTCCGTGGCCAGCCACTTGTCGAGAGTGTCGCGCGCTATGCCTTTGGCTCTGCCTTGCGTCAGGCGACGCCCGGCAGCGGCGGCCAGCTCGTTCATCTCGTCCACGATCTGGTCGCGGGAGAGCGGGCTGGCCTTGGCCGCGCGGAACATGGACCCCTTCAACGCGTTGATGAACCCGGCGGCGCGCATGGCCTTGCGGCTGCGCACTTCCGCCGAGCGGTTTTCCTCCGCCTTGCGGTTCGCGTCGTCGAAGAGGGAAAGGTGGGTGGTTTGCACACCGGCCTCGCTTGCTTGTCCGAATTTGGGCCGGGCAGGCCCTTTCGGTGTCCGATCTCTGCCGTCTCGCGGCGTTGACCCTTGCGGCGCGGGCTGGTAGCGTCGTGCTTGCTAGTGCTTTTTGCTACCGTCCCGCAAATGGACAGTGTCCGTTTTTGGGATGATAGTCAACCCGTATTCGGGACAAAACATCCCAAATCCTAGAATTGGGCACGATATGCCAAGCATCGCTGAACGAATCCGCGCCTTGCGCGGCGACATGTCCCTGGCTGCCTTTGCGGAAGCTACTGGCATTGCACGGAGCACTTTGGGGAGATATGAACAGGGCGTTGGGTCACCTGATGCCGAGGCGATCATGGCCCTGTGTCGTGTGGGCAAGGTCACGACGGATTGGCTCATTTTTGGGACAGATGACCCCGTGTCCATAGACCCACAGGCCACTCTTGCGGTTTCGAGTGGCGCGGCCCCTTCCACGGTGGCCTGCGCGGACTGCGATGTGGTGATGATCCCCAAGGTGCAGGCGCGCCTGAGCGCAGGCGGCGGCAGCCTGGAGGCCAACGGAGACCCGGTGGGTAGCTATGCCTTCCGCTCGGACTGGTTGGTCCGGAAAGGTCAGGTCGCCAGCATGGTGCTGATGGACGTTGTGGGCGATAGCATGGCCCCGGCCATCGAGGACGGCGATATGGTGCTGATTGACCAGTCGCAAACAGGCGTGGTGCCTGGGGCTATTTATGCGGTAGGCGTTGAGGATGGGGTGTATGTCAAGCGGCTGGACTTCTTGCCTGGAACGCTGGTGCTGAACTCCGTCAATCCGACGTACTCGCCCATTGAGGTGCCGCTGCGCGGCGACCTAGCCGACACGGTGCGGGTGATCGGGCGCATCATCTGGTGGTGCCGGGAAGCGAAGTAGAAACGCAAAACTGCCGACACGTCGGCAATTTTCAAGCGGCTAGTTTTCGCAATACGCTGTAAACATTAGGTGCAGATAAAATGCAGACTGCCGACGTCGGCAGTTTTTGGGGGAGGCTGACATGGGAAATAGCTGGCAGTCGCCAAAGGCTCGGAAACTTGTCTGGGGAGCGTTCGCGTTCCTTGTGGCGGCGGTCCTGCTTGTGCAGGTGGCAGAACTAACCAGGAAGCCTCCGGCACTGCCGCAGCTTGCGGAGAACGTTCCCTCTGAAGCCCGCGAACGGCTCACGCAGGCGTGGCCGAAAATTCTCGCTGCGTGCCCTGGCTTGGGAAAGTATTACGACGCCCTGACGTTCGAGCAGGTTCAGATGGCTTTCCCGGACGCCACGGGGGCATATCATGCGAATCTGGTATTTCTGGTGAACAAGGAAACCCCCATCATCCCCTCACGATATGGAGCATTTGGGAACAGGTGCTTCTTTGGTGTTTCCAGCAACGGGCAAAGCCTGATTGTGCCCAAGAGCGCATGTCAATCGCTATGCCTCGACAAGGCCGTGGCGCATTCAGGCAACGATCTGCACCTGCCGCTGAACTGATTCCCACCATCAAGCCCCGCTCCGGCGGGGCTTCTTGTTTTCACATCCGTTAAAAGACGCACTCCCACAGGCCCACCTAAGGTGGGCCTTGTCGTTGCGACCGAAGGCGGTCCGCAGGACCGTCCCCGTTGGGCGAGTCCCGAGCCCTACGGGGATCGACAGCAAAGCGCCAGGCCGCACCGCAAGGGAGGAGACATGGACATTTTCGACAGGGCGCAGGCGTTTGTCGCCAAGTGGGAGGGCGGTCTGGTGGACCACCCGAACGATCCCGGCGGCATCACCAACCGGGGCGTGTCGCTGCGCTGGCTCCGCGCCATTGGCGTGGACATCGATGGCGACGGCGACATCGATCAAGACGACATCCGAGCGGTAACGCCCGAGGTGGCGGCCAGCCTGTTCCACGAGCATTTCTGGGTCGCGACCGGCGTAAACCTGTTGCCCCCGCTGGTGGCCGTGGCCATCTACGATGCCGCCGTCAACCAGGGTGGCGGGCGTGCCGTGCGTCAGATGCAGGCCGCGTGCAACACCGTAAGCCGCGACCAACTGGTGGTGGATGGTGACCTGGGCGGCAAGACCCTGGCCCGTGTGCAGGCCCTATGCACGGGCATGGGCGGCGGCCAGTTGGCCGTCTGCGACATCGTCATTACCGCGCGCGAACAGTTCTACCGCGAGCTGGCGAACCGGCAGCCCCGGACGGTGGACGGCGCGTATGTGGACTACCGCCCGTTTCTGCGGGGGTGGTTGGCCCGCACCAACAGCTTGCGCGGCTGGTGCCACCAACTGGCCACCGAGGGGTGGGCGTAATGCGACCGAAGGCAGCCGCCAGGCTGTCCCCGTTGGGCGAGGCTTCCGAGTCCTTACGGGGATCGACCGCACCGCGACGCCCCCTTGCCCACGCCGCCGCCCTGGTGGGCGACGCCTTCTGCGACCACTCCGGCGGCGTGTCCGCCATGCGGGTCATGTCCGTGCTGGTGTGCGTGCTGGTGCTGGGGTCGTGGGTGGTGGGCATGATTGCTGCGGGCCATCACTACCCCCCCAGCTGGCAGGAAGTAAGCCTGATCAGTGGGGCGTGCGGGGCCAAAGCCGCGCAAAGCCGTTTCGAGTTGGGTTCCGGCGGGGTTTGGGGTGCGCTGCCCTCGCCCGGTATCGACACCACCGCACCCGCGCAGGAGCCGGTACCGGCTCTGCGCGACATGGAGACTGGAGGCTAAATGATCATCGACACACTCGAGGCGCGCGGTATCGCCATTGGCGCGGGCGCCGCACTGCTGCTTGTGCTGGCCCTGCTGGCCTTGACGCTGTGGCTGCGCGGCGATCTGGCAGCCGCCCGCACCGATCTGGCCGTGGAGCAGGCAGCGCACAACGCCACACGGGCGGAACTGGCTGTGCAACTCACCGCAAAGAACCTGCTGATCGCCGACCAGCGCGCCAGCAATTCCACCATCACCGCCCTGTCCGGACAGGTGAACGCCACGCAGACGTTGCACCGCGAGTACGTGACACGCGAGGCCTCGCGCCGGGTCATGCTTGCCAGCGCCGCCGCGCGCCCCCGACCCCCCGAAGAAACCGCCAAGGTGGTGGATCATGCAACGCGCCGTGCTGCTGCTGATATGCTTAACGATTGGTAGCGCGGCGGGGTGCGCCACCGCGCCGCAGCCGTCCCCCACCGTGCTCACCGTGCGCCACGTGATGACCCCATGCCCGCACCCGCCGGACATGACGGCGGAGCAGCTGGCCACCATGGCCGGACGCGTGGACGGCGATGCGCCGTTCGACGGGCCGGGCAATGTGGACGTGCTGACGGCCCGCCACGAGGTGATCCGCGCCCACGTCAAACTCCTGGAGGCGGCGCTGCGCTGCTACGATTCGCAGGCCCAGGCCGGGCAGGCTGACGAAGGGGGCGCGGATGAACGCTGATCTTGTCGTGCAATGGGCGGGCGTCATCGTGCCGCTCATCGTGCTGGTGGCGCAGGGCCTGTTCGTTTGGTTCCTGTGGTCGCTGGGCAAAAAGTTCGTGGCCAAGGCCGATTGCGAGGCCTGCCACAGCAAGGTGGACGCGCAGTTGGTCGGGACGGACGCGCGCCTCTCCGGGATGGAAGGAGCCATGAAAACCATCCCCGCCCCCAAGGACATACAAGACCTGTTGGTCCGGCTAGCCGAGCTGTCCGGCGATCTGCGGGCGTCCTGCGCCCGCACGGACGGGCTGTCCAACCAGATAAACGGACTGTCCCGTCAAGTGGCGATGCTGACCGAGCACCACGTGGGCCAAGGCCGCTAAAGGAGCAAACATGTCGCTCAAGACCATATTCATCGAAGACCGCCGCCTGTGCGTGCTGCGCCTGCTGTCGGGCGCGCCGGGGCGCGAGGCGAATCATTTCGTGCTCAAGACCGCCCTGCGCGACCTGGGCCACGCCGTCAGCCATGACGTGGTGCTGTCCGACCTTGCGTGGCTGGAGGAACAGGGCCTCGTGTCCACCACCGGCGCAGGCACCAACGGCGACCTCACCGTGGCCGCCCTGACCGGGCGCGGCCAGGACGTGGCCGACGGCGTGGCCGTGGTGCCCGGCGTCAAGCGCCCCCTGCCGGGCGACGACTAGGAGGGGGCCATGCCGCGCAAGTCCACCATCAAACGCCTGCCACCCGAGGTGCGTGAGCGCATTGGCGTGCTGCTGGGACAGGGCCGCACGCTAGACGAGATACTGAAAGCACTGGCCGCCCTGGACGTGGATGTCAGCCGCAGCGCCCTGCACCGCTACAAGCAGAGCATCGACAAGGTGCGTGAGCGCATCGATCGCAGTCGCGCCGTGGCCGAGGCGTTGGTGCAGCGGCTGGGCGACGCGCCCGAAAGCAAGACGGCCCGCATGAACGTGGAGCTGATGCACTCGGTGATCCTGGACATCGTGTCCAATGCGGAAGCAGGTGGCGCGGAAGGCGACGCGGAGGGCGGCAGCGACGACAACTCCCCCCTGAATCCCATGGGGGCCATGCTGCTGGCCAAGGCCCTGGACCACCTGACCAAGGCGTCCCGCACGGATGCGGACCTTATTGCCCGCATCCGCGAGGAAGCCACCAAGGTGGCCACCAAAAAGGCTGCCACCACGGTGTCCGACGTGGGGCGCGCCGCTGGCGTGCCGGGTGATGTCATTGACCAGATGATGCAGGCCGTACTCGGGGGGGCTGTATGACAACCGCCGGGTTTCTCCCGTACCAGTGGGAACTGCGCGAAACAGTCCGTACTGCTCAGGTGACGGTGGTCGAAAAGAGCCGCCGGACAGGGTACTCGTGGGCCGCAGCGGCCATAGCCGTGGAACACGCCGCCCGGCGCCGTCAGGATGGCGGCATGGACGTGTTCTACATGGGCTATAACCTCGAAATGGCGCGGGAGTTCATCGAATACTGCGGCGATTGGGCCAAGGTGTTGCAGGTGGGGGCCGTGTCCGTTGGCGAGACCGTATTCCGCGACCCGGAGCGCCCGGATCAGGACATCAAGGCGTTCCGCATGGAGACGGCGGCGGGCAAGGTTGTGGCGCTGCCGTCCATGCCTCGCGCCCTGCGCGGCATGCAAGGCTTGGTCATCCTGGACGAGGCGGCGTTCCACGACAACCTGGAGGAACTGCTGAAGGCCGCGTTCGCCCTGCTGATCTGGGGCGGCAAGGTGCTGGTCATCTCCACCCACGACGGCGACGAGAACCCGTTCAACACCCTGGTCACGGATATCCGCGCGGGCAGGCGGCCCTACCGGCTGCTGCGCTGCGACTTTGACCGCGCGCTGGCGGAGGGCCTGTACCAACGCATCTGCCAGAAGGGCGGCAAGCCGTGGACGCCGGAGGCCGAGGCCAAATGGCGGGACGAGATCATCGCCTTCTACGGAGACGGCGCGGAGGAGGAACTGTTCTGCGTGCCCAGCCGTGGCACGGGGGCTTACCTGCCGTTGGCGCTGCTGGAGCTGCGGTCCGACCCCGACATCCCCGTGGTGCGGTGGGAGCAGCCGTCCGGCTTCGCAGAACTGGCGGAGCACCTGCGCGTGGCCGAGACTCGAGACTTCCTGGACAACCAGCTTGGCCCGCTGCTGGCCAAGTGCGACCCGGCCCTGCGGCACTACTTCGGCCAGGACTTCGCCCGCCTGGGCCACCTGTCCGTGCTCTGGCCGCTGGCCGTGTTGCAGAACATGGTGCGCCGCCCGCCCTTTGTGGTGGAAATGCGGAACATCCCTTTCGAGCAGCAGCGCCAGGTGTTGTTCTACGTGGTGGATCGGCTGCCGCGCTTTACTGCTGGCAAGCTGGACGCCACGGGGAACGGGGCCTACCTCGCCGAAGTTGCCGCGCAGCGTTACGGCCATAACCGCATCGAACAGGTGAAGTTCAGCGAGGGCTGGTACCGCGACAACATGCCCCCGTGGAAGGCCGCGTTCGAGGACGGGAACATCCTGATTCCCCGCGACGCGGACGTGATTTCCGACCACCGGGCCGTCAAGCTGGTGCATGGCATCGCCCAACTGCCCAAAGGGGATTCCGGCGGCAAGGCGAAGCGCCACGGCGACAGCGCCATTGCCAACGTGCTGGCCAATGCCGCCAGCCGGGCCGAAGTCATGGAATACGCCTACGAACCCGCACAACCCACGGGGGCTGGCCCCCGATACGACGACGATCCGGACGATGCGTGGGATGCACCCCGCGCGCGCTTCGGCAAGGGGGCATACTGATGCTGTACGATCACCTGGGCAGGGCCGTGGACACGGGCCGACTGCGCGACGAGGAAGCAGGGCCGACCCTGACCGGCGTGCGGCAAATCATCTCCGGCCATCCGGCCCAGGGCATGACCCCGGAACGGCTGGCCGCCATCCTGCGCGACGCGGAAAACGGCGACCCGCTGCAATACCTGGAACTGGCCGAGGAGATGGAAGAGAAGGACATGCACTACCGGTCGGTGCTGGGCACCCGCCGGTTGCAGGTTTCCGGACTGCCCATCACCGTGGTGGCCGCCAGCGACGACAAGGCCGACGTGGCCGCCGCAGACCTGGTGCGCGAATGGCTGGAATGGGACGAGGCGCAGTTTGCCCTGTTCGACGTGCTGGACGGCATCGGCAAGGGCTTCAGCTGCACCGAGATTATCTGGGAAACCAGCGGCAGGCACTGGATGCCGCTGGCACTGAAATGGCGCGATCCGCGCTGGTTCCGGTTCGACCCTGCCGACGGCCATACGCTGCGCCTGCTGGACGCGGGGGGGCAGCTGCTGCCCCTGACGCCCTTCAAGTACATCACCCACATACACAAGACCAAAAGCGGCCTGCCCATCCGGGGCGGACTGGCCTACGCCATTTCGTGGGGCTGGCTGTTCAAGAACTTCGACATCAAGTCGTGGGTGCAGTTCGCCGAGGTGTTCGGGCATCCCCTGCGGGTGGGCAAGTACGACGGGGCCGCAACCCCCAAGGACAAGGACAAGCTGCTGCAAGCCGTGCGGCATATCGCCCGCGACGCGGCGGCCATCATCCCGGCCTCGATGCAGATCGACTTCATCGAAGCCAAGATGTCCGGCAACATCGACCTGTTCGAGAAGCTGGCCGCGTTCCTGGACAGGCAGGTATCCAAGGCCGTGTTGGGCCAGACCGGCACCACGGACACCGGCCAGCATGTGGGTACGGCCAATGCCCACGAGCGGGTGCGCGAGGACATCGAACAGAGCGACGCGGCCCAGCTGGCAGCCACGCTCAACCGCGACCTGGTGCGCCCGCTGGTGGACCTGAATCTGGGGCCGCGCCTGCGGTACCCGCGCCTGCGTATTGCAAGGCCCGATGCCCAGGACGTGGCCGCGCTGGTGGGGGCGCTGAAAGAAATGGTGCCCCTTGGGCTGCGCGTGGAGGCCAGTGCGGTCCGCGACAAGCTGGGGCTGCCCGAGCCCGCCGAAGGCGCCGAGGTGCTGAGGCCCCTGGCCATCGCGCAGCCCACCCCGGAACAGGAAGCGGCCCCGCAGCTGGCAGCGCACGCGGCACGGCCAGGCGGGGACAACGAAGATACGGACGCGCTGGACATGCTGGCCGACGAGGCCCTGGCGGACTGGCAGCCGCTGGTGCAGGGCATGGTGGACCCGATCCGGAAACTGCTGGACGAGTGCGCCACGCACGACGAGTTCCTGCGCCGCCTGCCCGAAGTCGTCACGGCGCAGGACACCGCCGCCCTGACCGAGGCGCTGGCACGGGCGCTGTTTGTCGCCAAGCTGGCGGGGCTTACCGGAGCGCCTGTCCATGCCGTCGTGGGTAACGAGGATGGCGGTAATGCTTGAGATGCGCCCGCTGCCGCCCGAGGAGGCCGTGGCCTACATCAAGGCCAAGGGCTACCAGTTGCCCGCCACGTGGAACTGGCAGGACATGTGGCAAGAGGCGCACGCCACGGCCTTTACCGTGGCCAAGTCCGCAGGGTTCGACATCCTGGGCGACGTGCATGCGCAGGTGCTGAAGTCGTTGGAGCAGGGCCAGACCTTTCGCGACTTCCAGCGCGAACTGACCCCCCTTTTGCAGGCCAAGGGCTGGTGGGGCCGCAAGGAACTGCCGGACCCGGCAACCGGCGAGGTGCGCGAGGTGCAGCTGGGTAGCCCGCGCCGCCTGCGCACCATCTACGACGTGAACCTGCGCACGGCCCATGCGTCCGGAGCGTGGGCGCGCGTGCAGCGCACCAAGGACCGCCGCCCCTTCCTGCGGTACGTGGCCATCCTGGACCGGCGCACCAGGCCGGACCACCGGGGGTGGCACGGCGTGGTGCTTCCTGCTGATGACCCGTGGTGGGATACGCACTACCCGCCCAACGGCTGGCGTTGCCGGTGCACCGTCCAGCAGTTGGGGCAGCGGGACATGGACCGTTACGGCTACACGGTAAGCGAAGCGCCGCCCCGCCCCATGCTGCCCTGGGAGAACCCGCGCACGGGCGAGCGGGTGATGGTGCCCAAGGGCATCGACCCGGGATGGGCCTACAACCCCGGCAAGGCCGCGCTGGAACAGCATGCGGCGCGAACCCTGATAGACAAGCTGGTGCCGCTGCCGCCGACCGTCGCGGCGCGGGCCATGGCGGAGTCCGCCCGCTTCGTGCTGCCTGCGCTGGAAAGGGACTGCGCGGAATGGATCGGCGAGGTGGGCAAGCGGGCGGGCAGCGGCGCATTCAGGGCCACGGGCGAGCGCCGGGTGGTCGGGGCGCTCTCGCCGGGTGTCCTGTCGTTCCTGAAGGAACGCGAGATCACGCCCGCGTCGGGCGCCATCACCATTGCAGACGGCGACGTGCTGCACATGCAGCGCAGCGCCAAGCGCGCGCCGCTGCCCTCGTCCACGCTGGCCAGCCTGCCGCGCATCCTCGCAACGCCGCAGGCCGTCCTCTGGGACAAATGGGATGACGGGCTCGTCTACGTCTGGAATGTGGACGGAGACGGCGCGGAGAAGATCATCGTGAAGGTGAATTACGCCACCCGCGCGGGGCGGCAGAAGATCACCACCAACAGTGTCCGCAGCGGACGCCGCACCAATGTCGCGGAATTGCGCGACGGCGGGCATTACGAACTGGTGGAGGGTAGTCTGTAGGCGGGGCAGGGTGTGCCGCAGCCGATGGGGGGACGCCACTCCCCTTTCGTATCAACCGCTGCCTGGGCGGAGCATACGGGCCGAAGCGGTTTCGCGACCGGCATCGGCTGCGGTGCCTGTATGACCTACATACGGCGGCCCGAAACCCTGCGCAAGGGCACATCGCGCGAAAACGGCCCCTGCGTCCCTGATTTTTTCGATGTGACCGCTTATCCATCCTGACAGGGTATCGCGCCGCACAGGGCGTTCAAGAACGTTTATGAACGCATCCCCCGTGGCCTTCCCTGCATGGCGGGCCACCACGTCCCGCACAGTTTCCCCCACCTCATGTTGTGACGGGCGTTAAAAGACGCCGCGACGCCATGCGCCCTAGAAGGGGCGCATGGACACCACACACGACACCCCCCAGATGCTGGCATGCCACGCCGTGGCCATGAGCCAGCCGTCGGACGGCGGCACCGCCACTCCCCCGGAGTGGGTGCAGTTGCTCCCGGCTGGTGTTTTCCGTGGCCGTGACGGGCGTGGCCCGTACCGCAACGACGACCCCGAAGGCATCGTCCGGGCCACCATGGCCTATCAGGCCGGTGCCGACATCCCCATCGACTACGACCACCAGTCGGTCTTCTCTGAAGTGAACGGCCAGCCCGCCATTGCCGCAGCCTGGATCAGCCAGCTGGAAGTGCGCAATGGCGAGGTGTGGGGTCGCGTGACGTGGACCGACAAGGGCGCTGCCCACGTGGCCAGCCGCGAGTACCGCTACCTGTCGCCGGTGTTCGAGCATGGCCGGAAGGACGGGCGCATCAGCCGCATCGAATCGGTCGCCCTGACCAACCAGCCCAACTTGCAGATTACCGCCATAGCCTCCCGCCGCGCGCTGCGGTCGCCATCCGCAGGGCTCGCAGACTCGCCTGACGGCTGCCGCATCGGCGAAGAGGCCCAACCCCCGACCAGAGGAGAAGACATGGACCTCAAGAAAACGCTCTCCGGCATTCTCGGGCTGTCCCCGGACAGCGCCGACGATGTCGTGGCGGCCAAGGTACAGGGCCTCGTCACCGCAGCGCACAGCGCCAACGCGGGGCTGGTTGCCATCGCCAAGGCCGTCGAAGCGCCGGACGATGCCGCACCCGGCGTCATCGCCGACCAGGTGCGCGCCGTGGCCAGCCGGGCGGCCACCCCCGACCCTGCCAAGTTCGTGCCCATCGCCATGTACCAGGAGACGGCCAGCAACCTGTCCGCCCTGCGCAACGAGGTGGCCGCCACCAAGGCCAAGGACCTTGTGGACCAGGCCAAGGCGGCCCACAAGGTCACCCCGGCCATGGAAGGCTGGGCGTCCGACTACGCCACCAAGGACCCCGAAGGGTTCAAGGCGTGGATGTCCGCCTCCGTTGCGGTGGTGACGCCCGGACCCGACGCGACCGCCGGTGGCCCGCCCCAGGGCGGCGGCAAGCTGAC
Organism: Nitratidesulfovibrio liaohensis; assembly: GCF_011682075.1. Taxonomy (GTDB): domain Bacteria; phylum Desulfobacterota; class Desulfovibrionia; order Desulfovibrionales; family Desulfovibrionaceae; genus Cupidesulfovibrio; species Cupidesulfovibrio liaohensis. Next base: position 7,541 of record NZ_VSMK01000759.1, on the reverse strand, counting down.
CGACACGGACCGCGCGATCTGCTCGCAGCTGGGCCTCTCGGAAGAGGAATACGCCAAGAACATCGGCAAGGAGGGTGCGTAAATGGCAGCCCTGACCAAGGACAGAGACACCCAGCGCCGCGATGACGCGCGCTACGGCTATCCCGTGGCCGCGTCCACCAGGCTGTATGTGGGGGGGCTGGTGGCCCTGAATGCCAGCGGCTACGCGGTTCCCGCGTCCGCCGTGGCCGCGCTGACCGTGATAGGCGTGGCTGTGGCCCTGGCAGACAACAGCACCGGCGCGGCGGGCGACATCAACGTGCTTACCGAAACGCGCGGCGCGTTCAAGCTGGCCAACGACGGCAGCATCACCCGCGCCCATGTGGGCAAGAAGGCCTACGCCGTGGATGACCAGACCGTGGCGGCCACCGACGGCAGCGGGACGCGCCCCGCAGCCGGGATCATCAAGGACCTGGACGCCTCGGGCGTGTGGGTCGGGTTCTAGGAGATACCATGCATATCAACGCACAGAGCCTTCAGGCGGCCTTCACCGGCTTCAAGCTGATCTACCAGCAGGCGTTCGCGGGCGTGACGCCCGATCACGAACGCATCGCCATGGTCGTGAACAGCTCGACGAAGCAGGAAACCTACCCCTTTCTGGGCAAGACCACCGGCTTCCGCGAGTGGGTCGGCGACCGCGTGGTCCAGAACCTGAAGAGCCACGACTTCACCATCAAGAACAAGTCGTTCGAGAATACGGTGGGCGTGGACCGCGACGACTTCGAAGACGACACCCTGGGCATCTACTCGCCCATCTTCGCCCAGCTTGGCCAGGACGCCGCGGAACACCCCTCGCAGCTGGTCTACGGGCTGCTGGCGTCCGGGTTCACTGGTCGTTGCTACGACGGCCAGTACTTCTTCGACATCGACCACCCGGTGCTGGACGAAAGCGGCAACGAGATCAGCGTCAGCAACTTCGGCGGCGGCACCGGAACCGCGTGGTACCTGCTGGATGTTACCCGTGCCATCAAGCCGCTGATCTTCCAGAAGCGGCGCGATTACACCCTCGCGCGCATGGACCAGCCCACCGACGAGGCCGTGTTTACCCGCAAGGAATACCGCTACGGCGTCGATGCCCGCGTGAACGCCGGGTTCGGCCTGTGGCAGCTGGCCTACGCCAGCAAGCAGGAACTGACCACCGCCAACTATGCTGCCGCGCGCGAGGCCATGCAGGGCATGAAGGGCGACAAGGGCAGGCCGCTGGGCGTGAAGGCATCGCTGCTTGTGGTGCCCGCCACGCTGGAACAGCAGGCCCTGGAAGTGGTCAAGCGCGAACGCGACGCCAGCGGCGCCACTAACGTCTACCAGAACTCGGCGGACATCCTCGTTTCGCCGTGGCTGTAGGGGGTGCCGCATGCCGACCATGATCCGCATCACCTCGAAGCGTGACGGGTTCCGCCGGGCTGGCATGGCCCACAGCGGCACCCGCGATTACCCCGCCGGGACGTTTACCGACGAGCAACTGGAGGCCCTGACCGGCGAATCCATGCTGGTGGTGGACGAGGTGGACGTTCCCGACCTGTCCGATGCCACCGACGCCGACGCCAAGCCCGCCAGCCCGGCCAAGGCCGCCAGGGGTGGCAAGCCCGCCGGGGGCGGCAAGGGCGAACCGGCCAAGGGTAATGGGGGCAAGGACGAAGGCCAGGAAGAGGACAAGACCGACACCGGGGCCAACGACAAGGCCGAAGCCGCCCCCCAGAACACCGGCGACGCCCCCGCCAGCGGCGGCCAGTAAGGAGGGCGGGCGATGTACGCGACCATAGGCGACATGGAGGCGCGGTTCGGCCAGCAGGAGCTGGTGGAACTGACCGACACGGAACTGACCGGGGCCGTTGTCGAGGCCGTGGTGGAAACCGCCCTGGGCGACGCCACGGAACTCATCAACGGCTATGTGGCGGCGCGCTACCGGGTGCCGTTGCTGCCCGTGCCTGACATGGTCCGCCGCTGGTGCTGCGACATCGCCCGCTTCTACCTGCACAAGGCGGGCGTGCCCGATGTGGTCAAGACCGGGCACGAGTCCGCCTTGCAGGGTCTGCGCGATGTGGCGCGAGGCGTTGTGCAGTTGCAGGCCACCGGCGTGGAAACACCCGGAGCATCCGGTGAAACGGTGCTGGCCGTTGGCGGGCGCGTGTTCACCGACGGCAGCATGCGGGGGTTCTGATGGCTGGCGGGATGACCTTCACCGTTCGGACCGGCGGGCTGGACGCCATCGAAAGCGCCCTGACCAGGCTGGCCGCCCGTGCGGACAACCTGCTGCCCGCCATGGACGAGATCGGGTCGCAGATGTTGCAGCGCACCCAACGCCGGTTTGAAGATCAGCAGGGGCCGGACGGGGCCGACTGGCCCGCACTGTCGCCGGTGACGGTCAAGCGGCGCGGCGATGCCGAACCCATTCTGCGCATCTCGGGCGACCTGTACCGCAGCGTCTCCTACCGGCCAGGCCGCGATCATGTGGAGCTGGGCACCAACTGGCCCTATGCGCGCGCCATGCAGTTGGGGGTATTGCGCGGCGCTTCGGGTCGCACCCGGCGCGGCGGCCCCATTCCGTGGGGCACCATTCCGCCCAGGCCGTTCCTGGGCATCTCCGACGACGACGGCGTCGACGTGCTCGACATCATCCAACACTACCTGGAAGGGGCCTAACCATGATCTCCGCCATCGAAAACGCCATCATCGCCCGCATCGCCTCGGCACCCCGCGATGTGCTGGGCTACGGGCTGCGGCGCGTGGACAGCTACGGCGGCCAACTGGAGGACGAGGACGAGCTGGCCAAGATCGCCAACGTCCTGCCCTGCGCCCTGGTGACCTGTACGGGGGTGGGACGCGCCGACAACAACGGCAGCCACTATGCCGAGCGGGGCACCTTTGCCGTGCTGTGTGTTGCCCGGTCGCTGCGCAACGAGCAGGCCACCCGCCACGGCGGCAAGCCCGGCGAGGTGGGCACCCACCAGATGCGCGATGACGTGCTGGCCCTGCTGTGCGGCCAGACGCTGGGCCTTGGCGAGCACATTTCCCCGCTGGTGCCGCACGGTACCCGCATCCTGTTCAACGGCAAGCTGCGCAAGCAGGCCATTTCCGTCGTGGCCGTGGAGTTCGCCACCAGTTGGCTCCACCCGGCCCCGGCGGACGCGCCCCAGGCCGCACTGCCCGAAGACCTGCAAGGGGCCACGACTCCCGCCGAGGCGGTGGCCAAGGCCGCAGGCATTACCGACTTCACGCTCTATACCGGGGATTGGGGTGCGCCCGTGCCCCTCTTCGACGACCAACCGCTCCGCGATGTCGTGGAGTTCCACCAGGAGTAACCCACACATGTCCGCACAGACCGCCAAGAACCGCGCTTCCAAAGTCCCCGCCCCCACGTTTGTCATCCGGCCCGCGCGGCCCGACGACATGGTGCGCGACCCCGAGACCCGCAAGCCCCTGGCTGAGGGTGGCGAATCCAAACCCCGCAACAGCCATTGGCTGCGCCGCCTGGCAGCCGGGGATGTCGTGGAGGTGACCGAAAGCGACACCGCACCGGCCAGCAAGCCGGGCAAGAAGGAGTAACCCATGACCATCAGCTTCTCGCAAATTCCGGTGAGCATCCGCACGCCGGGCCAGTACGCGGAGTTCGACAACTCGCTGGCCAACAAGGGCCTGGTGCGCGACATCACCCGCGTGCTGCTGCTGGGCCAGCGGCTGGGCGGATCGGCAGCCCCCCTCGTGCCCGTGCGGGTGCTGTCCGGCGACCATGCCGTGGCGCTGTTCGGTCGCGGCAGCATGCTGGCGGCCATGGCCTACGCCTTCAAGAAAGCCAACGAGGATTCCGACCTGTGGGCCGTGCCCGTGGCCGACAACGCCGCCGGGCAGGCCGCCACCGGCACCGTGACCATTGCCGGTACCGCTACGGCAGCTGGCACGCTGGTGCTCTACGTGGGCGGGGTGAAGGTGCAGGCCGCCGTGGCCGTGGGTGCTCTGGCATCCGCCGTGGCCGCCGACCTTGCCGACGCGGTGGGCGAGATGCCCGACCTTCCGGTGACCGCGTCCGCCACCGGGGCCGTGGTCACGCTGACCGCCCGGCACAAGGGCGAGACCATGAACGCGCTGGACCTGCGCACCACCTATTGGCAGGGCGATGCCGTGCCCGCCGGGCTGACCGTGACCATCGTCAGCATGTCGGGCGGCACCGGCAACCCTGACGTGACCACCGCCCTCGCCGAGTTGGGCGATGCGCAGTACCACCACGTGATCACCCCGTGGACGGACACCGCCAACCTTGCCGCCCTGGAAGCGGAACTGGAGGACCGCTGGTCCGCCACCCGCCAGATAGAAGGGCAGGCGTGGGCATCCGTTTCGGGCACGCACGCGGCATTGGCCACCATCGGCAGCGCCCGCAATTCCGAAGTCATCTCCATCATGGGCGCGCAGCGCAGCCCCACGCCGCCGTGGGTGTGGGCCGCCGTGTACGGCGCGGTGGCAGCCTACAACTTGTCCATCGACCCCGCCCGACCGCTGCAAACCCTGGAACTGCCCGGCATCCTCGCCCCTGCGGAGCCGGACCGGTTCACCCGGGCCGAGCGCAACCTGCTGCTGTACGACGGCGTCAGCACCTTCGTGGTGGCCGTGGACGGCACCGTGTCCATCGAACGGGCCATCACCACCTACCAGGTGAACGCCTACAACCTGCCGGACCCCAGCTACCTGGACGTGGAAACGCTGGCCACCCTGTCTGTGCTGCGCAGCACGCTGCGCGCCCGCATCAGCCAGAAGTTTCCCCGGCACAAGCTGGCCGACGACGGCACCCGGTTCGGCGCCGGGCAGGCCATCGTCACGCCCAGCATCATCCGGGCCGAACTCATCGCCCTGGCCCGCGCCTGGGAAGAGCGCGGCTGGGTGGAAAACCTGAATGCGTTCAAGGACCAGCTGGTGGTGGAACGCAACGCCGACGATCCCACCCGCGTGGACGTCGTGCTGCCGCCCGATCTGGTCAACCAGCTGCGCGTGTTCGCCGCGCTGGTCCAGTTCCGCGTCTAACCCCACGCCAGCAACAGGCAGGAGAACGACATGTCACAATATCTCGGAAGGGCGGTCATCGCCTTCGACGGCAAGACGCTGGACACCCAGCGCTCGGCAAAACTCAACCTGGGCGGGATGTCCCGCAAGCCTGTCGTGGGCACCAGCGTGGGCTTTGCCGAAGAACTGGTGCCCGCCACCCTCGAATGCGAGGTGAACGTGGGCAAGGACACCCCGGTGGAGGAAATCCGCAACATCACCAACGCCACGGTCACCTTTCGGGCCGACATTGGCCGCACCTGGGTGATCCGCGAGGCGTTCGTGGAGGACGTGTTGGACCTGTCCGAGGGCGAAGGCGGCAAGATGAAGGTCAAACTCACCGGCAACCCCGCCGAAGAAGCATAGGAAGGCACCATGACGGCAACCTCCCAGCCGCGCGAACCCAAGGTGATCAGGCTGTCCCGCCCGCTCTTCGTGGGCGAGGCGACGTACGAACAGCTGTCCATGCGCGAGCCGTATGTGAAGGACCAACTGGCCGTGGACGAACCCGGCCAGACCCAGGGGGAAGTGGAAATGCGGCTCATCGGGCGGCTGTGCGACCTGAACACGGAAGCCCTGCGCGAACTGCCCGTGTGCGACTACGTGCAGTTGCAGCGGGCGCTGATGGGTTTCATCTCGCCCCAGGCGGCCGCATCCGCCGCGCCGCGCTCGAACTCGGACACGTCGCCGGATGGGGCAGGCACGAAATAGAGGACATGCGGGTGTCCGAGTTCCTTGCATACCACGCCGAGGCGCTGCGCCTGGCGCGGGACATCTCTGGAGAAGGATAGGAGGCTGACGTGCTGGGTTCCGGCCAGATGGCGCTCAACATAATGATCGGGGCCGCTCTTTCGGGCGGCTTCCGGTCTTCCTTCAGCGGGGCGCGGTCGGAAATGACCCGCCTGGCCGACGGTTCGACACGCCTCGGCGCTGCGCTGGATGTTGCCGACCGCAAGATGCACGGCATGAGCGGCAGCGCCAATGACCTTCAGGGCAGCCTTGCGCAGATGGGCCAGGCGGTGGCCTCGCTGATGGTGATCCGCGGCGCGGTGAACATGGCGGGCGACCTGGAACACCGGCTGGCTGGCACCGGCATTACGGCCGACATGACCTCCGACAGGCTGCGCGAGTTGCGCAATCGGCTGCGTGAGCTGGCTGTGCCTGAGTCGACCAATAAGTCCGTGGACCAGTTGGAGCGCGGATTCAACAGGATGGTTGCGGCGGGTATGGAGGCGGACAAGGCGCAGGCTGCGTTGTTGCCCGTCGGACGCACAGCCACAGCCACTAGCGCTGCCATCGATGATCTGGCCGACACATCCTATGTCATTACCGAAATTTTGGGGGTAGCCCCTGATGCGTTGACGGCGGAAATGGACCGCCTTGCATACGCTGGCAACAGAGGTGCGTTCGAACTGGAACACATGGCCCGGTACTTCCCCATGCTGGGTGCAGGGGCCAAGGCCCTGAAGATGGAAGGCAGCGATGCCGTGGGCACGCTGGCGGCATCGTTGCAAATAGCCAAGCGTGGCGCGGCGGACCCCGGCGAGGCGGCCAACAACATGGCCAACTTCATGAAATCGTTGACCTCGCCGGAAACGCTGAAAAACGCCAAACAGGCCGGGATCAACATCAAGAAGATCATCCGCAAGGCATGGGAAGATGGTGAAAACCCGTTGCTGGCCGTGCTGGACGCGGTAAAGGCCAAGACCGGCGGCGACCCGTTCAAGATCGGCCAGATATTCCGCGACACGCAGGTTCAGAACTACCTGAAGCCGGTACTGGCGGACCTGGAAGAACTGAAGTCCCTCAAGCGGGACATCATGACGAAAAGCGGCGGGACCGTGGACAGCCAGTTCGCCATCATGATGGCGACGTACAACGAGAAGACCGCGGGCTTCAGGGCCTCCTTGGAGAAGCTGGGCGATTCCGTGGGCCGTTCATTCCTTGCACCGCTGGGGGCCGTGGTGTCCATGCTGACCCCGCTGGTGAACCTGCTTTCCGATGCTGCGGATACCTCTCCCACGTTCACCTTCACCCTGCTGGCCATGGGCGCGGCGCTGACAGTGCTGCCGCCAGCCATAGCCCTGATCGGCATGGCCTGGCGGTCCATGTCCACGTCCATTGTGGCCACGCCGATAGGCGCTGCCATCGTCCTGATCGGGCTGGGCGCGGCCTACCTCATCGACCATTGGACCCCGGTGCAGGAGTTCTTCAAGGGCATATGGGAACCCGTGAAGCCCTATTGGGATGCCTTCGTCGGATGGGTCGGCGGCGTGTGGGAAAAGCTGCGGCCCATGTTCGAGACGGTGGGCAAGTGGATGGGCATCGGCGCGTCCGCCACCGCAGGCCCGTCCACCACATCGAATGCTGAATCCAGCGCCCAGGGCGCGGGGGCACCCGGCACCGCCGGGGGCAAGGTTGCCGCCCCCGGTTCCGCCGCTGGTGCGGGAAAGCCCGGCGCGCTCCTGCCG
>NZ_VSMK01000654.1 GCF_011682075.1 Nitratidesulfovibrio liaohensis | reverse complement strand
ACCGCGCTGGCTTCGGCCACGGCGGACGCGGCCCAGGCCGAGGCGGCCGCCCGCGCCATGGAGGTGGACCTGGAACGGCTGTGCGTGCGCGCCCCCATGGACGCCACGGTGCTGCAGGTGAACGTGAGCGAGGGCGAATACGCCACGGCGGGCGTGCTTTCCACTCCGCTGGTCATGCTGGGCGACGTCAGCCGCCTGCACGTGCGGGTGGACATCGACGAGAACATCGCCTGGCGCTACCGCGCGGGCATGCCCGCCACGGTGTTCTTGCGGGGTAACCGCGACTTTTCCGCCCCGCTGCGCTTCGTGCGGGTGGAGCCCTACGTGCTGCCCAAGACGTCCCTGACCGGCGACACCACCGAGCGCGTGGACATCCGCGTGTTGCAGGTGCTGTACGCTTTCGACGCCAAGGACATGCCCGCCTACGTGGGCCAGCAGGTGGACGTGTATTTCGACGACACCGGGCACGGCACTGCTGCGGGCGGCACCGTGCCCCGCGCCAGCGGGGAACAGGCCGAAAAAACGGGCAGAGGGTTGACCGGGCAATCAGGCCAGACTGTACCCGCCAGCCAGACCGTCTCCGTACCTTTGCAGGCCAAGGACGGACAATTTCCCGAGGTGGTGGTGCCGCTGCGCGACGCCGGTGCGCGGGCCATCCGGACAAAGACCGCAACCGGCAGGGGGGTGCGGGGATGACCACACCGGTGCGTTCCGGGCGTAACGACGCGGGAGCCCGTCCGGCCAATCCGGCCAATTCGGCCAATCCGGCCCGCCTGGCCAGACGGGCAGTAATCCGGCGTGCATGGTTCCGCCGCGCGTCAGGCAGATCGTACCTTCTGCCGTGCCTCCTGCTGTCCGCGGTGCTGGCGGCGGGCTGCGCCGCCGCGCCTTCCGCGCCCCGGCCCGGCATGCC
>NZ_VSMK01000653.1 GCF_011682075.1 Nitratidesulfovibrio liaohensis | reverse complement strand
GGGCGTGGAACTGGCCCCGCGCGGGGTGACCGCCTGTTCGTTGCGGCTGGGCTGGCTCGAGGCGGGCCGGGGCGCGCCGTTCCTGCAATCCCGTGCCTCAGACGCCCCCCTGCCGCCCACCGGGCGTACCGTGACCGTCGCCGAAGCCGTGCAGACCCTGCGTTTTCTGCTGTCCGCCCCGGCCACCGCCATCAACGCCACCACCCTGACCTGCGACGGCGGCTTCGGCGCGCTGAAACCGGCGGGCTGAACCGCGTTCCAAGCGTCCGCGGTTTTCCGAGGCGCCCCCTCTCAATCACCATCCACAAGACAGCAACACCATGCCCGCACAGACCAGAAACGAACCGCACGACATCGCGGCAGCCATCGCCGCGCTGGTGGCCCCCATCTTCGACGTGGACGCCGCCACCCTGTCGCCTGCCACCCGGCTTATGGCCGACCTGCCCTGCGAATCCATCGACCTGCTGGAAATCGGCGCGGGGCTGAACCGCCGCTTCGCCATTCCGGTGCGCGATGCCGCCGCCTTTCTCACCGACCTGCGCATCCACGTGCTGGAGGCGGAACGCACCGGCGAAGCGCCCGAAGCCCGGCTGGCGCGGGAATACCCGCACCTGTCCGCCGCCCGCGTGGCGGAGGTGCTGGCGGCAGTGCGCGTGCCCGGCGCGCCCCCGGTGCTGACCATCGGCGATGTGGCGGCGTACGTGGCGTGGTCCCTGACGAGAAACAACGGATAGCCGGTCCGGACGGCACCGCCGCGCCGAGGCCCGACAAACACATGCAGCCGCCCTCTTCTCCCTTCCATCCCCTCCGCCGCGTGGTCATCACCGGCGCGGGCGCGATCACCCCGCTGGGGCACACCCCGCAGGACATGGCGCGCGCCATCCGCGAGGGGCGCAGCCCGTTCCGCCATGCCCCGGCC
>NZ_VSMK01000652.1 GCF_011682075.1 Nitratidesulfovibrio liaohensis | reverse complement strand
CCCGCCGTCCGACCCCGCCGGGGGCGACGAACTGTGGCTGGTGGTGCGCCGCGACGTGGACGGCGCGCAGCGGCGGTACATCGAGCGGCTGGACCCGGCCTTCGAGGCGGAAACCCCGGCCTCGGCGTTCTTCGTGGATTCCGGCCTGTCGTATGACGGGCCGCCCGTGGCCGTGCTGGGCGGTCTGGACCATCTGGAAGGGCGCGAGGTGTCCATTCTGGCCGACGGCTGGGTGCACCCGACGCGCACCGTGGCGGGCGGGCGCATCGAGCTGGACCGCCCGGCCTCGGTGATCCATGCCGGGCTCGGCTATGCCAGCGACCTTGCGCCGGTGACGCAGGAATTCGTGGCGGGTGACGGCCCCACTCAGGGTCGGGTGCGTCGGGTGGGCCGGGCGCGGGTGCGGCTGTACCGCTCGTCGGGGTTCAAGGCCGGGCCGGACGCGGACCACCTGCGCGAGGTGCTGTTCCGCACCGCGCAGGACCCGCCGGGACAGGCGCTGCCGTTGTTCGATGGTGACCGCGAGGTGACCCTGGACGCGCGCCTGGGCACGCAGGGCGGCCTGCATGTACGGCAGGACGACCCGCTGCCGCTGACGGTGCTGGCGGTGATCAGCGAAGTGGAGGTGGGCGAGGCATGAGCGCGCGTTCTGTCCACCGTCCTGGCCACGTCACTCGCCCCTCCAACGCGGTTGCGGATTCCCCGGCGGTTCCGCACCCCCCAGCCCCTGCAATTCCGGCATCCCCTGTCTCCATGGCCTCCGTGCACACGGAGTGCAGGGTGCGCACGGGCTTTGTCCGGCGCGGCGCAAATGGCCGCACCCGGCTGCACGTAGTCCCGGCGCGCCGCCAGCATCTGCGCCAGGTGCTGCCCAACCTGCGCCCGCGTGACCGGGCGGAACTGGAGGCCCTTGGCCCGC
>NZ_VSMK01000651.1 GCF_011682075.1 Nitratidesulfovibrio liaohensis | reverse complement strand
GGGCGAGCCCAGCAGACGCGAGGCCGTGCGCGCGGCGCGCACCGGCGCGTACCCCGCCCGTTCGGCAGCCCGCACGGGCGACATGTCCACCAGGAATTCCTCCACGAAGCGGCGCTGGCGCACCCCAAGCCGAGGGGAGCGCTCGTCTCCTTCCCGTTGAGAGCCTGCCGGGCTTCGCGAGGGGCCGGTTCCTTCGGCACTCCCTGCTCTTCCGGCGGATTGGGGTCTGGAGCCTTCGCCGCTGCTTTCCGCCTTGCTCATCGGGCCTCCTTTTCAACGACGGCGGAAACGCGGGCCTCGGCGCGCAGGTGGCGCAGGTCGGTGCGCATCTCTTCCAGTGCGCGCTGCACGGCGGCCAGCCGTTCGTCCATGCGGGCAACGCACACGGCAGTCTCGCGGGCGGACCGCACATCGCCGTCAAGGGCGGCAGCGCGAGCTTCCATGGCGTCCAGCCGGGCCTGCACCGTGGCCGCCAGCATCACCGCCCCGGCAAAGGCCGTGGCCGCTGCCGCCAGAGCCTGCACTCCCACTCGGCGGTCCAGCCGCCACCCTTCGGCCCGGCACTCGCCGTCGCGCTCTCTGGTGCCGTCCACGGATTCGTTCGGGAAGGTCATCGCGGGGCGCCCTCCCCGGCGCGGGAGCGCAGTTCGTCCTTGCGGAACGAACCCAGGGACGAGCCCAGGTAGTAGTTGACCACCGCGCCAAAGGCCGTTCCCAGCGAACCGAGCAGCAGCAGGGCCGGTTCACTTACCGAGGGATGCTCCAGCACGGCCCGCAGCATGCCGAAGAATCCGGCCACCACCACCAGGGCCACCAGGCCGGTCACCCATGCCCCGCCGTGCCCGGCACGGGCCAGGGCCACCTCGCGCGCGCGGGCGTCGCGGGTGTTGTCCAGTTCGGCCCGCAGTTGCTCGGCCTGCCAATCC
>NZ_VSMK01000650.1 GCF_011682075.1 Nitratidesulfovibrio liaohensis | reverse complement strand
GCCAGCCCTCGCGGGCCAGCGCGGGCAGGCTCCGCCCGCCGAAGCGGCCAGATGCCGGACCAGTGGCCGCACCAATAGTCGGATCAGGTGCCGGGCCGGGTGCGGTGCCAGCCGGGGTGGTCATGCGGAGGCTCCACCTGCCGCCGCATCGCCGTGCAGGCCGTCGCTTTCGATGACCCCGTCGCGGATGACGATGCGCCGCCGCGCACGTGCGGCGGTTTCCGCGTCGTGGGTTACCACCACCACGGTCTTGCCGGTGCGGTTGATGTCCGCGAACAGGTCCAGAATGTCGGCGCTGGTGGTGGAATCGAGCTGGCCGGTGGGTTCGTCGGCCAGGATCAGGGCGGGGTCGTTCAGCAGGGCGCGGGCCAGGGCCACGCGCTGCTGCTGCCCGCCGGAAAGACGCGCGGGCACGAAGTCCATGCGGTCGCCCAGTCCCACGCGGTGCAGCAGGTCTTCCGCCCGTTTGCGCTGGGCGCGCAGGTTCTTGTGGCTGTACAGGCCCGGCAGCAGCACATTGTCCAGCGCGGTAGCGTAGGGGATGAGGTAGAAGTTCTGGAACACGAAGCCGGTCAGTTGGTTGCGCGCTTCCGAGCGGGCGTCGTCGTCCAGGTGTGACACGTCGTGCCCGTCCAGCACGTAGCGGCCCGCAGTGGGGCTGTCCAGCAGTCCCAGAATGTGCAGCAGCGTGGACTTGCCGGAGCCGGAAGACCCCTGGATGGCCACGAACTCGCCGTGCGCGATGGAAAAGCTGACGCCGCGCAGCACGTCCACGGTCAGGTCGCCCTGCCGGAAACTGCGGGTGATGCCGGACAGTTCGACCAGCGGAGCGCCGGGCGCGCCGCCGGGAGTGGAGATGGAGGTGGAGGTCATGCCGTGCGCTCCGCTACCGGCCCGGCCGCCCGGAGCCGGGGCCGCCCCCACCCGGG
>NZ_VSMK01000649.1 GCF_011682075.1 Nitratidesulfovibrio liaohensis | reverse complement strand
GGCGCGGCCAGGTGATCGTGCGGGGTGACCAGCACCGAGGGCGCATCGGGCGGAAGGTCGGCGGGGGCCGCGACGAACCGGAAAAGGTGCGCGGAGTGGTGGGGGGCGCCAGCCCCGTCGGCGGAGGACCCCGGTGCGTCGTGCGTCCCGATGTGGTCCGTTCCTGCTTCGCCAGCCAAGGTGCCGGTTGTGCGCAGGCCCAGCGCGTCGCCGGGGTCGCAGATCCACACCGTTTCCCCGGCCAGCAGCGCGCCGTTGACGTGGCGGACCATGGCGATGTCGGCCATGGCCAGCCCGGCCCGCGCGGCCAGCAGGTCGAACGAGGGCAGACCCTCGGTGTCCGTGGCGGTGGTGATGACCGGCGTGCCGCCGGTGACGGCGGCCACCTGACGGGCAAGGTCGTTGCCGCCGCCCAGATGGCCGGACAGCAGGCTGATGGCGAAGGCCCCGCGCTGGTCGCAGACCACCACGCAGGGATCCTGTGCCTTGCTGGTGATATGCGGGGCGATGCAGCGCACCACGATGCCCGTGGCCGCCACGAAGACATGGCCGGAATGCAGGCGGAAGGTGCGCGCCACAAGGTCCGCCAGCGAGGCGAACGGTTGGGTGGTCGGTATTGCCGCCGCGCCCGGCATGCCCGAAGCAGCCCCCTCCGTGGTAGCCGCGCACAGGCGTTCCGCCAGGTACAGCGTGCCGCCCAGTGCCCCGGCAATGCGTCGTGCCAGCGCGGCCCCGCCGGGGGTCAGCGCGTACACGGCCATGGGCCGCGTGGATGGGGGGGCTGGCGTGTGGGGCATGGCGGTCAGGACCGGGTTGAGGTGTGCGCGGGGCCGTTTGCCGGAAGCGTCCGACCAGGTGCGGGTGATGCCGCAACGCAGGCGGGGGCGGGGCCGTTCCGGCGTCCGCCCCCGTGTCGTTGCGATGGCCCGGGGCAGG
>NZ_VSMK01000648.1 GCF_011682075.1 Nitratidesulfovibrio liaohensis | reverse complement strand
CACTGGGGACACCGCCCGGCGGCCCGCCGCCCGGCCCGCCCGCCACATCACACCATCCCCCCGCGTTGCGCCCGCCGCCCCGGCACGGTATACCCCGGCCATGACTGGCGAACACGAAAACCGCATGCCCCGGCTGTTCTGGATCGGCAGCCCGTTCTTTGCGCAGGCCCTGCGCGAAGAAGGCTGGCAGGTGCACGCCATGGACTTCCAGCAGGTGGCGGTGTTCGGCTGGCAGGACATCGTGCGCGCGGCGGGCTGGGAGCCCGACGTGGTGGTGGTGGCGGACAAGAGCCGCCCGCCCTTCGTGCTGGGCATGGAATCGTTCCCCTGCCTGACGGTGTTCTACTGCGTGGATTCGCACATCCACAGCTGGTACCCTCTGTATGCCCAGGCCTTCGACGTGTGCCTGATGAGCCTGCGCGACCACATTCCGCTGGTGGCCGGGCGGCGCCTGCCCGACGAGCGCATCTGGTGGACGCCCGCCTTCGCCAAGGACGCGGACCTGCCACGCCCCCCCACGCCGGAATGGGACCTGCTGTTCGTGGGCACCGTGGACGCAGCCCGCACCCCTGCCCGCCACGCCTTCCTGCAACGGCTGGGGCAGCGACTGCCGGGCCTGCACGTGACCCGGGGCGACTACCGGGCGCTGTACCCGCGCGGGCGGTTGCTGCTGAACTACTGCGAACACGGCGACCTGAACTTCCGGGTGTTCGAGGCCCTTGGCTGCGGCGGGTGCCTGGTCACCCCGCGCATCGGCCACGGCCTCGCCGATCTGTTCGAGGACGGGCGCGACCTGCTGCTGTACGAACCGGATGACATCGACAATCTGGCGGAGGTGGTCCGCACGGCGCTGGCCGACCCGGAGCGATGCGCGCGCATTGCCGCCTCCGGGCTGGCCAGAGTGAACGCCGCCCACCGCGCACGCCACCGGGCACGCGACTTCACCGAACGGCTGCG
>NZ_VSMK01000647.1 GCF_011682075.1 Nitratidesulfovibrio liaohensis | reverse complement strand
GCCGCGGCGCACGCCCGCCCCATCCAGCGAAGCCACGGCCTGATCGTACGCGCCCACACGGCGCGCCGCCTCTCCGCCGCCCACCAGCACCACATGGTCCAGACCCGCCGCGCGTACCCGCGCGCCAAGCCCGGCCAGAACACCGGGACCGAAGCGGACCTCCACCGGGTTGTGATAGACGAAATCCTTCATGGCTGTTCCTTGTGGCGCCGTGCAGCGGTCCGGCCCGATATCCGGCCCCGGCTTCCGCGCTCCCGCTTCCGTCCAATTGCCGCCAGTTGTCGCTCATTGCCGCCCATTTTCGTTGATGACCGGAGCGGCGGAATGCGGCGCTGGAGGGCTTGCGGGGCCTGCGGACCCTGCGGGACGACAGATGCCGTACCCTGTGCATAGCGCATGAGTTTGTCGGAATGGCGTCGGACGCAACGCGCTGCCGTTCTTTACGTCCCGCGGGCATCACCCGCGAAATGCGACCGCCGGGGGCGCAGCGCCCGCGTGGTGTCGGCGGCCACTATTTGCACAGCGCCTCGGCCAGTTCATCCCATGCCGTGGTGCGGCGCGGCGAGCGGTGCCGCTGGCGCATGTGCCACGGGGCCTTGTCGTCCAGCCCTTCCGCCGCATGGCGCAGCTTGCCGCGTCCGTACCGGGCGTTGATCCGGTCGGCCACTCCCATCAGCCGCTCGCGCGCGGCGTCACGTTCCGCCGTGCCGTCGGCCAGAGCCAGCAGGCTGCCCTGCCGGGTGTCTGCCCGTTCCAGGCCGTACAGCATCACCCCGGCCTTGGCGTAGGGATACCCCGGACGAAAGACGCGGTCGAGTCCTTCATGCGCCAGCCGGATGAACACGCCGCTGTCCGCCGTGGGCACCGGCAGGGGCAGGGCCACGCTGTCGTCGCAGCGCAGGGCCGCCTCTTCGTCGTGCCGGGCGGTGCACACGTGCACGGCCAGGATCGGAAGAGCA
>NZ_VSMK01000646.1 GCF_011682075.1 Nitratidesulfovibrio liaohensis | reverse complement strand
GCGCGGCGACCTGCCCGGCCCCTTGGCCCGGCGGGCGCGCGCCCTTGCGGACGCGAACGGGGGAAACCCTGTGGGCCTCCCCCGCGACGCGATTCAACGATATGTGTACCGCCGCCTGCCGCGAACGGAAACATCCGCCCGCGCGCCGGTGGCAGTGACGCTCCGGCGGGGCCGGTCGGCCTAGCCTTTCTTCTTGCGCATGATGATCACCCGCTTCAGCGGGCCGTCGCCCTTGCTGCGGGTAACCACCTCTTCATCGTCCTGCAGGGTCACGTGCACCACCCGGCGGTGGTACGAGCTGAGCGGACGGGTGGATTGCGGCTTGCCGGTGGCGCGCACCTTTTCGGCCAGGTGCAGGGCGATGTCGCGCAGTTTGTCGTCCTGGCGTTCGCGGTAGTCGCCCGAATCCAGCTGCACCCGCACAGAGGCGCCGAGCTTGCGCGAAACGATGCGCGAGGCCAGGTACTGCAACGCCGACAGGGTCTGCCCCTCGCGGCCGATAAGCAACCCGGAATTCTCGCCGCAGTCCACGGAAACGTTGACGCGGCCTTCTGCCAGTTCCACGGAGAAGCCCGCTTCGCCGATGACCGGGGTAACCAGGCGCTCCATGACCTCCACGGCCACCTGGGTCACCTGCTCCCGGTCCAGCTGTTCCAGCGGAATTTCCGGCAGGCCGTCTCCGCCGTGCTCATCGGACCCGTCCAGCATGTCCAACATATCCGGCATATCCAGCCCTGCGTCACCGATGGGCCTATCGGGCCGGGGGTGCCGTTCCTGTCTAGACGGTCTTTCCGGACTGGCCGATCGGGCCGGGCGCTCGGCCCGTTCGGGCCGGTCGGAACGTTCGGGACGTTCAGACCGCTCGCCATTACGGCGAGGGCCGCCACGGCGGTCCTGCTGCCCCGGCAGTCCGGCGGATTCGCCATCCTGCGGCTGGCGTGCGGGACGCGGCCCACGCG
>NZ_VSMK01000655.1 GCF_011682075.1 Nitratidesulfovibrio liaohensis | reverse complement strand
GACGCTGTCGCGCCACCGCCGCCCGAGGGTTTGCCCCCTCGCCAACAATCCGCCGTCGCGCAGGGGGCTGGAACGCGCCCGCCCATCCCCCCGGGCCGCCTTGGCGACAGCATGCTCGGCTGGGTGCTGCTGGTGGTGCTGGCGGCGGTGGTGGCAACCAGCGCCACCCACGTGCTGCGCGAACGCGAACGCCAAATGGACATGGCCCGCCTGCGCCTGGAAGGGCAACTGCGCCTGATGGGCGAACATGTGGGCGGGCTGCTCCAGACCATGGACTTCACGCTGGCGGCCCTGGCCTTCGATATATCCAACAACGTACCCGACCACGCCCCCCCCACCCCGCGCGCGCTCGACACCATGCTGCGCCAGCGGCTGGACCTGCTGCGCCCCCATGTCCTGGAACTGGCCCTGTTCGCCCCGGACGGTCGCGTACTGATCGCCACCGGCCCCCTTCCCGCCGCAGCCGCCCCCCTGTTGCGCCACGTGGTGCTGCCTGCCCACCGCGACCTGCTGCGCGACTTCAACCTGGTGCGGCTGCAAGCGCCGCGCACGGGTCCGCACCGCAGCATGCCGCCCAGAATGCTGCTGAGCCGCCGCGTCTCCGGACCGGACGGCAGCTTTGCCGGGGTGCTGGCAGCCCTGGTCAATCCAGTGTCCTTCCACGACCGCTATCAGGACTACGACCCCGATGAGGCGGAATGTTCCGCGCTGCTCGACGAGGACGCTTCGCCTCTGGTGGTGTGGCCGCCCGGTGCCGACGCGGTCTGCGTGCGCACCTCGGTGGCCGCGGCCAGCGGGACTTGGCCAGACACGGAACCGGATGGGGTGCCAGACACGGAACCGGACGCTGCTCCAGGCAAGGCGTCGGCCGATATGCCGGGCGCGCCGGGGGACGGACCCCGCCGTTCCCCCGACAGGACCGACACGGCGCACCGCCCCGCCCTGCCCTCGGAAACGCCGCCCTCTTTCGACGGCACACCATTTGACGACACGCCCGGCAAGGGCATCAGCATTCCCGGCATACGCATCGCCGAAACGGACGACGCGCTGGTGGCCGTGCACCAGATGCGCAATTTTCCCTTCCGCATGACCATGCACACTCCGCTGGACCTGGTGCTATCCGGATGGCGCAGACAGACGGTGGCCAACGTGGGCATGTCCCTGGCCCTGTGCATGGCCGTCTCGCTGCTGGCCTGGTCGGCCAGCCGCCAGCGCGGCCAGCGGCTGGAGGCGGAGACCGCGCTGCGCCACAGCGAAGCCCGCTACCGCACCCTGGCCGAAAACTATCCCGGCGGCGCCATCATGCTCTTTGACGCGAACATGCGCTGCCTGCTGGCCGACGGACTGGGGCTGGCCGGGCTGATGCTCCCCCGCCAGCGGCTGGAAGGGGCCACCCCCTCCGATGTGCTGCCCCCGCAGGTGGCCCTGCCCTTCGAGGAACAGTTGCAGGTGGCCCTGTCGGGTAGCGAGGTCACCTTCACCATGGCCATGGGCGAGCGCATCCACGAAGTACGCCTGCGCCCCCTGCACGAAGACCGCGAAACCGGCATGCCCGCCCGGTGCATGGCCGTGTTGCAGGACATCACCCAGCGCGAGGAGGCCCGCCTGGCCCTGCGCCACAGCGAGGCCCGCCTGCAAGAGGCGCAACAGATCGCCCGCATGGGCAGCTTTGAACTGCACATGGACACCGGGGCGTTCGTGTGGTCCGCCGGGCTGTACGAAATGCTCGGGCACGATCCCGCGCTGCCGCCCCCGGCCCCCGCAGAGGTGTTCGCCCTCCACGCCCCGGAAGAACTGGGCTGGTACCACGAACACGTGGCCATCGTTTCGGACGAGCCGGTGACCGAACTGCAACGTGTCTTTCCCTACCGCACCCTGGGGGGGCGGCAGGGCTGGGGGCAGTTCCGCTGCCGGGTCACGCGCGGCCCGGACCGTCTGCCCCTGCACGCCCAGGGCACCTTTCAGGACATCACCAGCCTGCGCGAGGCGGAACTGGCCCTGCGCGACAGCGAAGCCCGGCTCAACGAGGCGCAGTTCATCGCCCGCATGGGCAGCTATTCGGTCAACCTGCGCGACGGCGAGGCGTTCTGGTCGCCAGGGCTGTTCCGCCTGCTGGACCTGGACCCGCACGACGGCCCGCTGTTGCCGGGCAAGGCCTTGCGCCGCCACGCGCCGGACGCCGCCACGTGGTTCGAGGCATTTCTGGCCACCCCGGCGGACAGACCGGAAACCACGGTGCTGCGCTCGTTCCCTTACGTCACCGCCACGGGGCGGCATGGTTTCGGCCGCCTGCACCTGATGGCGCGCCACGGCGCGGACGGCCTGCCCGAGCACATCCGGGGCACCTTCCAGGACATCACCGCCCTGTACGAGGCCGAACAGGCCCTGCGCAACAGCGAGGCCCGGTTGCACGAAGCGCAGCAGATCGCGCGCATGGGCAGCTTTGACCTGGACCTGGTGCACGACCGGGCCCACTACTGGTCGCCCGGCCTGTACGCCCTGCTGGAACTGGATCCGTCCCTGCCCCCGCCGCCGCCCTCGCGCGGCAGCGCCGTCCATTCGCCGGAGCGCGTCGGCTGGTTGGACACCCTGCAAGCGTCACGCGACCCCGCGGCGGAAACCACCCACTCCGAAACCGTGCCCTACGTCACGGCCAGCGGCCGGAAGGGCGTGGCGCACATGCAGGCCGTGGTGCAGCGCGGGCCGGACGGCGCACCGGTACGCATGCGCGGCACCTTTCAGGACATCACCCGCCTGCACGAGGTGGAGCAGGCCCTGCGCGACAGCGAAGCCCGGCTGCTGGAGGCGCAACTCATCGCGGGCATCGGCAGCTTCGACTTCGACATCGCCAACGACGTGGCCACCTACTGGTCGCAGGGGCTGTACGCCCTGCTCGAGGTGGAGCCCGGCACGCCGCTGCCCCGCCCGCTGGAGGGCTGCCGCATGTACGCCCCGGACTACGTGGCGCAGTTCGAACGGATGATCACCCAACCCGCCGACGAGCCGGAATCCGTCTTCTGGGACAACATCCCCCTGCTGACGGCCAAGGGGCGGCGGATGATGGGCCAGATGAAGGCCGTGGTGCAGCGCGGGCCGGACGGCAGGCCGGTGCGGGCGCGCGGCGCCTTCCAGGACATCAACCGCCTGTACGAGGCGGAACAGGCCCTGCAACGGGCCAAGGAAGAAGCCGAAAGCGCCAACGAACTCAAGAGCCAGTTCGTGGCCAACATCAGCCACGAGATGCGCACGCCGCTTTCGGGCATCCTGGGCATCGTGGACGTGGCCCTTTCACGCCTGCACGAAACGACGCCTGCCGACCGCGATGACGAACAGACCCGCTATCTTTCCATGATCCGCAACGTATCCGAAGGGCTGCTGCACGTGATCAACGACCTGCTGGACTTTTCGCGCATGGAGGCCGGGCGGCTGGGCCTCGACCAGGTGGAGTACGACCTGCGCGCCGCCGTGAGCGATGCGCTGGCGCCTCTGGCCGTGCAGGCGGAACGCAAGGGACTGTCGCTTACCGTGCACATCGCCGCGGATGTACCCGCCCGGTTGCAGGGCGACCCGTTGCGGCTGCGCCAGGTGCTGGTGAACCTGGCGGGCAATGCCGTGAAGTTCACCGACACGGGCAGCGTGCACGTGGACGTGCGGCGCAACGCCCGGTGCCCCCGGCCCGGCGGCTGCCTGCGCTTCACCGTGCACGACACCGGCCCCGGCATCACGGCGGACAAGCTGCCCCGGCTGTTCGAAAGCTTCTCGCAGGCGGATGGCTCGCATACCCGGCGGCACAGCGGCAGCGGCCTGGGCCTTGCCATCTCGCGGCACATCGTGCGCTTGCAGGGCGGCGACATCGGCATGGACAGCACGCCCGGCCAGGGCAGCCGGTTCTGGTTCACCCTGCCCATCGACAAGGACGCGCCGCAGGGCGCCGCCGACCCCACGGACCTGCTCCTGACCAGCCCGAATCTGGCGGACCATCCGGATTTCCCGGCACTTCCGGGGCTTCCGAAACATGGCACACCGGAAATACAGGGAACGCAGGCGGCCAGCGGCCATCACGGGCCGAAGGAACAGGACGGTCAGGAGGCGGCCCGCCCCCTGTGCGTGCTGCTGGCGGAAGACAACGACCTGAACCGCGAATTCCTGAGCTTCTTCCTGCAGGAACGCGGCTACGAGGTGCACCTGGCCATCGACGGGCAGGAGGCCCTGGACCGCCTGCGCGGGGGCTGCGCCCCCGATGGCGAGACAGCTCCCCCCCACGAAACCGGCAGGAATGCCGCCGAGGAGGGAAGGCCAGATACCGGAGCGGAAGCCGCACCGGGTGCCGGGGCAGGCCCCAGGGCGGACGGCGGAATGCAACGCCCCCCCTTCGATGTGGTGCTGATGGACGTGCAGATGCCGGTGGTCAGCGGGCTGGAGGCCACCCGCCGCATCCGCGAGGCGGCGGCGCAAGGGGCGGCCTGGGCCGACGTGCCGGTCATCGCCCTGACCGCCCACGCCATGCAGGGCGACCGCGACCGCTTCCTGGCAGAGGGCATGGACGACTTCGTGGCCAAGCCGGTGAACCGCGAGACCCTGTTCGCAGCCATCGAACGGCAGGTGGCACGCTATCGCGAAAAACGTGGGGCCACGAGCCACGGCACGGACGGCACAACGGGGGCGGCATAGCCACCAACGGCCCGCACGCATTCCCCTTTTCTTTTCCCGCACTTTTCGCACAACGCACGAAGGCCCGGCATATGCCGGGCCTTCGTGCGTTGCTCGTTGTCAGGCGCATCACCAATAGCAGTCGAACATCCGATCCAGAAGTAAGCCTCTTCTTCCCCAATCCCGCTATGTTCTTTTTCCTTATATCCCGCAGCGGGCTTCCGCTGCGGGGGGGCTGGTGCGGGGACGATGCAGGGACTTACGAGTTTTGCTCGCCGGACAAGGCGAATCGGTGTTTTTGAGCGCAGCGTACTTTTGTACGTGAGCATCAAAAACACCGATTCAACGCCGTCCGGCGACAAAAGACGAATTCCGCCAGCAGCGTCACCGCGCTGACCTCACCCCTCCACAACGCGCACCACCAGCGGGCAAGCGGCACGCGCGCCCTAGCTGATCTCGCGCGTCGTGCGGAATTCAACCTTCGGATACCGCTCCATGGCCGACTCCAGCCGCCACGGGTTGGGCGCCAGATACGCCAGCGCACCCTCCGCATCCACGGCCAGCTCGCCGCGATGATAGTCCTGGAAATCCGCGAATATCTTCTTGTCCTCGCAGTACACCCAGCGCGCCGTATGCGTGCTCACGCCCTCGTACACGGCGTCCACGCCGTACTCGTCGGCCAGCCGCGCCACGATCACGTCAAACTGCAACACGCCCACCGCACCCAGGATGTAATCGTTGTTCACCAGCGGGCGGAACAACTGCACCGCGCCTTCCTCGGCCAGCTGCTCCAGCCCCTTCTGCAACTGCTTGGCCTTCAGCGGGTTCTTCAGGCGCACCCGGCGGAAATGCTCCGGCGCGAAGTTGGGAATGCCCACGAACTTCAGCACTTCCTTCGATTCGGTGAAGGTATCGCCGATCTTGATGGTGCCATGGTTGGGAATGCCGATGATGTCGCCGGGAAAGGCCTCTTCAACGCCGGTGCGGTCCTGCGCCATGAAGATGGTGGCGTTGGCCACGGTCACGTCCTTGCCGGTGCGGTGGTGCTTCAGGCGCATGCCCCGCGTGAACGTGCCGGAACAGATGCGCAGGAAGGCCATGCGGTCACGGTGGGCCTTGTCCATGTTGGCCTGTATCTTGAAGACCACGCCGGTGAAGGCCTCCTCGGCGGGCTCCACCACGCGGGTGGCGGCGGGGCGGGGCTGCGGGCCGGGCGCGAATTCCACGAACATGTCCAGCATCTCGCGCACGCCGAAGTTGTTGATGGCGCTGCCGAAGAACACCGGGGTCAGCTCGCCCTTCAGGTAGCGTTGCTCGTCGAAGGGGGTGCCCGCCTCTTCCAGCAGGGCCAGGTCCATGCGCAACTGCGCGGCCTGGTCGCCCAGGTACTCGTCCAGTTGCGGGTCGTCCGCGCCGTGGATGACGATGCCCGACTGGATGCGCCCGCCGTGGGTGGCGGAAAAGAGGTGCAGTTGCTTGTGCAGGAGGTCGTAGGTGCCCTTGAAGCTGGAACCCATGCCGATGGGCCAGGTCATGGGGGCGCACTCGATCTGCAGGTGCTGCTCGATGTCGGCCATGACGTCCAGCGGGTGCAGCGCCTCGCGGTCCATCTTGTTGACGAAGGTCATGACCGGGGTGGAGCGCATGCGGCACACGTCCATCAGCTTGCGGGTCTGGGCTTCCACGCCCTTGGCCGCGTCGATGACCACCAGCGCCGAGTCCACGGCGGTGAGCACGCGGTAGGTGTCTTCCGAAAAATCCTGGTGGCCGGGGGTGTCCAGCAGGTTCACCACCCTGTCGCGGTAAGGGAACTGCATGACCGAGGTGGTCACGGAAATGCCGCGCTCGCGCTCCATGGCCATCCAGTCCGAGGTGGCGTGGCGGGCGGCCTTGCGGGCCTTGACCGAACCGGCCATCTGGATGGCCCCGCCGAACAGCAGCAGCTTTTCGGTCAGGGTGGTCTTGCCCGCGTCGGGGTGGCTGATGATGGCAAAGGTGCGGCGGCGCGCGGCCTCGCGTTCCAGTCTGCTGCTCACGGCAATGGTCCTTGAAGGGGTCTGGCGGTCTACTGGCGATGACCGATGTACGTCGGGATGGGGAATGCCCGGAATGTGCAGCGCCCTGTCGGACCGGGTACGGAACCCGCGCGGGCACGGGCGGCGGCCAGGGGGCGCGCAACGGCTCGCGGCACGAAAACAGGGGCGGCGCGACAAAAAAGGGGGGCGGGCCTTGCCCGCGCGAGAAGCGGAGTTATGCTACACCTGAGGAGAGCGGTCAACCGCCGGGCCGGACGCCCCGGGCATGAGCGCGGAACGGGGCGGGTGGCGGCGCGACACGGGAACCCCGGCCATTTTACATTTTCGTCAGCCATTCCGGACTGATGCGTCATTTTCCACAAGACGCTTTCCCGGCCTGATATTTTCGGTTATTGTCCGTAAGTTTCGCGCCCGGAGCATCACCCCAATGCCTCCGCACCCCAACCGCAAGCCGCAGGGCCACCCGACGAGATGACGGCATTCCCCACCTGTTACGGCATCATTCCCGCACGCTACGCCTCGTCCCGTTTTCCCGGCAAACCGCTGGCCGACATCGCGGGCATGCCCATGTTCTGGCATGTGTACCAGCGTGCGGCCCGCTGCCCGGAATTTCGCAAGGTGGTGCTGGCCACGGACGACGAACGCATCGCGCAGGCCGCACAACGGCTGGATGTGCCTTTCGTCATGACCCGGCCCGACCATGAAAGCGGCACCGACCGGGTGTACGAGGCGGCCTGCCTGCTGGGCAGGGACCTGGAACCGTCCGGCACGGCGGGGCTGCCCGACGACACGGTGGTGGTGAACATCCAGGGCGACGAACCCGCGCTGGACCCGCGCATGCTCAGCCAGCTGGTGGCCCCGTTCGCCGCCGCAGGGGACGGCAACCGGGTGCGCGTGACCACCCTGGCCATGACCATCGACGCGGCGGAAGCCGCCAGCCCCGACCGGGTCAAGGTGGTCACGGCGGCCAACGGCGACGCACTGTACTTTTCGCGCGCTGCCATCCCCTTCGCACGGGACGGCAGCGCGCACGAAGGCGAAGGAAGCCCGGCCTACCTTGGTCATGTCGGGTTGTACGCCTTCCGGCTGGAGGCGTTGCGCGCCTTCACGCAACTGGCGCCCTCTTCCCTTGAACGGCGCGAGAAACTGGAGCAGCTGCGGCTGCTCGAAAACGGCATTCCCATCCGGGTCGTGCCCACAACCTACCGTACCCACGGGGTGGACCGGCCCGAAGACATCGGCATCATCATCAACCTGCTTGGGGAGAACGAAGGATGAGAGCTTTCCTGGCCCTGGAAGACGGCTTCGTGCTTGAGGGGCGCTCGTTCACCGGTCACGGCGAATCGGGCGGCGAGGTCATCTTCAATACCGGGATGACCGGCTACCAGGAGGTCCTGACGGACCCCTCGTACGCCGGGCAGATGGTCTGCATGACCTACCCTCTCATCGGCAACTACGGCGTGACGGCCGAGGACATGGAATCCGGCAAGGTCCATGTGGAAGCCTTCATCGTCAAGGAATGTTGCAAGACGCCCTCCAACTGGCGGGCAAAAATGTCGCTGCCCGACTACCTGGCGCAGCACGGGGTGATGGGCATAGAGGGCATCGACACCCGCGCCCTGACCCGCCACCTGCGCATCAACGGCGCCATGCGCGGCATCATCTCCACAGAGACGGACGACCGCGACGAACTGGTGCGCCGCGCCCGCGCCCTGCCCACCATGGAAGGCCAGAATCTGGTCACCAGGGTGGCGCCCGCCACGCCCTACCGCTGGGACGGCACCCGCCCGCAGCCGGTGCAACTGGCCGCAGACGGCGCCTACGCCTGGCCCGGCCCCGGCCCGCGCCTGGTGGTGTACGACTACGGCATCAAGTGGAACATCCTGCGCCTGCTCACCGACCAGGGCTTCGACCTGCTGGTGGTGCCGCCGTCGTTCACGGCCATGCAGGTGGCGGCCAGCGGTGCCGAGGCGGTGTTCCTGTCCAACGGCCCCGGCGACCCGGCCACCCTTACCGACGAAGTGCGCGAAATCCGCGTGATGACCGAACGCATGCCGGTGGCGGGCATCTGCCTTGGCCACCAGTTGCTGGGACACGCCCTTGGCGGCACCACCCACAAGCTGAAGTTCGGGCACCACGGGTGCAACCACCCGGTCAAGGACCTGGTGACCGGGCACATCGAAATATCCTCGCAAAATCACGGGTTCTGCGTGGACATAGAGAGCGTGCCCGACGTAGAAATAACCCATGTGAACCTGAACGACGGCACGCTGGAAGGGTTTGCCCACAAGACCAGGCCCATCCTGGCCGTGCAGCACCACCCGGAAGCAAGCCCCGGCCCCACCGACAGCCGGTACTTCTTCGCCCGGTTCAGGGGCATGGTGCGAGAGGCCGTGGGCCGCTAGGGGCCACCGCCACCAGCTCCACGATTTGACTCAGGGGGGCGCGGTACAGGCACGCCGCGCCCCTTCGCTTACGGGGCCTTGCCCCTTTACGCGCCACGCCACTCCGGGGGCGATGCATGTCCAACGACCTCACCAAGGCACGACAACTGCTTACCCAGGTGCGCTCACTGCTGCGCCAGGGCAAGGTGATGCCTGCCGCCCAGTCTTTTCACGAGGCGCTGGTGCTGGTGCTGAAAAACCCGCTGATGAAGGCCGAACGCGAAGAATTCGAGCGCATGCTGGCCGACGCCGCCGCCTACCTCGACAACGACCCGGAACTGCGCAAGGTCTTTCCGCTCCGGATCGACTACAAGCCCGGTTCGGAACGCCAGGTGCTGGACACCGTGCGCGAACTGGTCAAGGCGGTGAACGAAGCCGCCGTGAACGAGGCGCAGGAACACATCAAGGCCATGGAGGCCCGCAAGCAGTCCGAACTGAACCGCGGCCAGAAGCTGCTGGACGACAAGGACTACGACGCCGCCAACGGCGTGTTCCGGCAACTGGTGGTGGAATTCAGCGACGACCCGGCCCTGAAGGGCGACATCGGCGAGCGATTCCTGAAGGCGGGCCGGTACGAGGAAGCCTTCGACTATCTGGCCCAGGCCCTGGACCAGAGTCCGGAATCCGTCCACCTGTACAACCGCATCGGCATGGCCCTGCGCAAGATGGGCAAGTTCGACGTGGCGGAAAAGTACTATTTCAAGGCCGCCCAGTACACCGGGCGCGACCCCAACCTGTTCTTCAACATCGGTCGCCTGTACGTGGACTGGCGCAAGTGGGACAAGGTGGCCAAGGCCGCCTCGGCCGCGCTGCAACTGAAGCCGGACTTCGACGAGGCGCGCAAGATGCTGGAATTCGCCACCCGCCAAATGGGCAAGCAGGCGGGCAAATAGCGGAAACGGGCGCACCCGCCGCCACCACGCAGGCCGCCCAACTGTCGGTCGCAATGCACGAAAAGGCCCGCCGGGATTTCCCGGCGGGCCTTCGTTCATTCATTGTCTTGCGCAGTAACCATCGGCCCGCTTGCCTTGCCCCCGTCACCTGTCCGTGGGCAGTTCGCAGTTCGGCTGCGCGGTTGATCCGGGTCCGGCCATGGGGCGGAAGCAGCGCTTGGTGCCGCCGCACACCGGGCAGCGCCAGGTGTCGGGCAGATCCTCGAAGCGGACGCCCGGCGGCACCTTGCCCTTCCGGTCGCCCCGGTCGGGGTCGTAGACATAGCCGCAGTTGACGGTCTGGCAACGCCACATGTCCTTGGGATCGGCCATAGTGCCTCCTTCCCCCCGGAGTTCGGCCCGTACTGACTCCGGCGTGCCTGTCACGCCGGTTCGCGCCCGCTGCGCCCGAGACCCAACAATTTACCAGTTGATGCCCAGCAGTTCGAAGTGGGCCTGCGGGTGGGCGCAGGCGGGGCACAGGTGCGGCGCCTCGTTGCCCTCGTGCAGGAACCCGCAGTTGCGACAGCGCCACACCACGGACGATTCACGCACGAACACGCGGGCTTCCTTGACGTTCTTGGCAAAGCCCAGAAAGCGGCGTTCGTGGAATTCTTCGGCTACGGCGATGCTCATGAACACCTTGGCGATCTCGTCAAAGCCCTCCTCGCGGGCGATGCGCGCGAACGAGGGGTACATTGCGGTGTACTCGTGGTTTTCGCCCGCCGCCGAGCTGATGAGGTTGGCGTGGGTATCGCCGATGACGCCCGCCGGAAAGGCAGCCACTATCTCCACCTCGCCGCCTTCCAGGAACTTGAACAGACGCTTGGCATGTTCCTTTTCCTGGCTGGCGGTTTCGGCAAAGATGTCGGCAATCTGGACGAAGCCGTCCTTCTTGGCGCGGGCGCCGAAATAGTCGTAGCGGTTGCGGGCCTGCGATTCGCCGGCGAAGGCGGTCAGGATGTTGCGTTCGGTCTTGGTGCCTTTCAGGGCTTTCATGACTGCTCCTTGATTTATCGTTATGTTCCGGGTGAATGGGGAGGTAGCCTGATGACGTCGGGACGTGCTGCCGCGTACGCCGTGAAATGTCAGCGGTGCCCCGCACGCGGGTGGGGCCGCCGGAACCGTGATGTGCTGGTCAGGTGCGACGATCGGGGTGCGACCGTGCCGGTCGGCATGCGCGCGGTACGAACTGTACGGAAACGGGCAGATGGATGCAGCCCACCGCGATACCTGCTCCGGGCGCGAATGATGCGTCGCCATTGGCAGTTCGTGCGCTCAAACCATGTTGTTGGATGCCATGCGTCGTGGAGCCATCCCCGACTCCACGCCGCGAACGTACAATTCCCACTCCCTCGGCACAAGAGTGAACATGCCTTCGGGATGATGGGAGATGCGGCGGCTCAGTTCTTCGAAGCGCAGGCCTCGCACACCCCTTCGAACTCGATGCGTCCGGAAAGGATGATGAAGCCGGGGGCGCGGGCGCCCGAAATGTCGGGCAGGAGCACGGGGTCCATCACATCGCCCACCCGACCGCACTGGGTGCAGCGCACGTGCTGGTGGGGGGTGACGTTACCGTCGAAGCGCTTCTGCGACCCGGCCGATTCCAGCTTCAGGATATCACCCGATTCGGCCAGCAAGTCGAGGTTGCGGTACACTGTGCCCAGGCTGATGCGCGGCAGGCGCTGCCGGACCATGCCATACACCTCGTCCGCCGTGGGATGGCTGTGCACGTTGCGCAGTTCTTCCAGAATGACCATGCGTTGCTTGGTCATGCGTGTCTGCTGTTGCTGGGTCATGTGGACCTCACGTTGTTTATTGGTAATGGTTACTGTTCATGAGGTCAGATGTCAAGGCCCCGCGGAAAAACGGCGCGCCGCGCCGACAATCCGGCGTCGCGCATGCGACAGGGCCGCCGGGACAATCCCGGCGGCCCTGAAATGTGCCATATATCGGCGGCTTGTCCGGCCCGCCTCGCGGCGGCACCGGCCCTTTGCGCCCTAGCCGTCCGTAAGGGAAGGCTTCAACTCGCCCATGGCCGCCCACAGCTTGGACAGCGCATCCAGGTATTCCGCCTTGGCCCCGGTCAGCGCCGCCTCGGCAGCGGTCAGCTTGGCCTGAGCGTCCAGCACGTCGGTGTTGGTGCCCACCTGGGCCTGGTAGCGGGCCACGGCCACGCGGTAGGCTTCCTCGGCCTGGGTCAGCCCCTTGGTGGCCACCGCGATGCGCTTGGAGGAATCGGTCAGTGTCAGCAGGCGCGACTGCACCTCGTAGGCCACCTCGTGGTGCAGGTTGGCCTCTTCGGCGCGGACCTGGGTTTCCACCTGGCGAGCCTGCTGGCCGGAATACCACGTCTTGCCCCACTCGAAGACGCTCCACTCGGCCTTGAGCCCCGTGGACCACTGGCTGAACCCGGTGGGGCTCAGGGTGCTGCCCGAGGCTTCGGGGTGGTCGCCTTCGGTGGCCCAGTTGAAGTTGGCCGAAACCTGCGGGTACAGCCCGCTGTCCGCGATGCGCACGTCCTTGCCCGCGATTTCAACGGCCTTGCCCGCGATGCGCACGTCGGGCCGGTTGCGGTAGGCGCGTTCCAGACACTGTTCGAGCGTCATGTCGAAGCCCACGGGCACCAGCGTGCCCACGTAGTCGGTGTCGCTGCCCACGGGCAGGGTGAGCAGGGTGTTCAGCCGGGCGCGCTGGGTGGCGTGATTGTTTTCGGCGGTGATCAGCAGCGATTCGGCGTTGGTCACGTCCACTTCGGCCTGCAACACGTCCAGGCGCGGGCGCAGCCCCACGTCGTAGAAGGCGCGGGTTACCTTGGCCTGTTCACGCAGACGGTTCAGGGCGTCGCGCGCGCTGCGCACGTTCTCGCCCGACTTCAGGTAGGCCAGGAAGGCTTCCTGCACCTGCACCACAAGGTCCAGACGCGACTTGTCCAGCGTCAGGGCCTGGCGTTCGGTTTCCAGCGCGGCCTTCTGGTAGGTGGACAGCAGCCGCAACCCGGTGAACAGCGGCTGACTGACGCCCACGGTCCAGGTGTAGGTGTCGTCGTCCAGTTCACGCGACATGGAGCGGGGCTTCTCGTTCAGGCGATCATAGCCGTAGGAGGTGGACACGGCCGGGCCGAACGCCCCCCGCGCCGACTTGCGCCCTTCTTCCGCCGCATCGCGCCCGGCGCGGGCGGCCACCACGCCCTGGTTGTCGCGCAGGG
>NZ_VSMK01000644.1 GCF_011682075.1 Nitratidesulfovibrio liaohensis | reverse complement strand
GCACCTCGTGCGCGGATATGCTGCCCGCCGCGCCCGCCATGGCGTGGGCGCGCTCGGACAGGGCGCGCCACGCGCCAGCGGCGTCAGGCCTAATGGCGTCAGGCATAATCGTTTCTGGCCCAGCCGTGTCCTGCTTCGCGGCGGCGGCCACCAGCCCGCGCACTTCGTCGCCCGCCCCGGAATAGGCGGCCACAAAGCTGCCCAGTACCCGCAGGTACAGCCAGGCCTTGCCGTTCATGCGGCGCACGCCGCTGGCCACGTCCAGCCCCGGCAGGGATGCGGGCAGGTCTTCCGGCGCGGGGCGGTGACCCGTGGCGGGCTTGCCTTTGACAGTCTGCGTGTGTGGTGGTGCCGGTGCGGGGCCAGCATCCGTCGATTCCGCTCCCGCCCCCGCTTTCGGTCCCGTTGTGCCCCCAACAGGCCTGGCGGGCAGGTGGCGACGCAGGGTGTTCAGCAGTTCCTGACGGTCCACGGGTTTGGGCAACCTGCCGACGATGCCCGCCCGGTACAGGGCCGCTTCGTCCTCTCCCTCCACCCGCGCGGTAAAGGCGATGACCGGCGCGCCTGGCCGCAGCCGCAGGCCGCCGGAGGCATTGCGCGTCCGGATGGCCGTAGCGGTCTGGTAGCCGTCCATGCCCGGCATCTGGATGTCCAGCAGCACGGCGTCGAAGGCAACGTCCTGCGCGTCCGTCTGGCGGGCGTTGCGGGCCAGGGTGTCCAGCGCCGCTTCGCCCGAGGGGACCGCTTCCACGGCCACGCCCGTGGCGTGCAGCATTTCCGTGGCCACGGCGCGGTTGATGGGGTTGTCGTCCACCAGCAGTATTCGCGCCCCGTGCAGGGCCGGGTCGGAGAAGGAGGACTGGGCAGGGGCACTCTGGTTGGGGGGCGCGGCGGGAGGCGCGTGGCGGGTGATGGCGCCGGTATTGCCGCCTCGGGACGCGGTGGCAGCCAGCCCGGCGGC
>NZ_VSMK01000643.1 GCF_011682075.1 Nitratidesulfovibrio liaohensis | reverse complement strand
CGGCTGCGCCTGCGGGGGCAGGTAGCGCCCATGACCGCGCCGCATCCCTTTGAAATTTTCATGCGCGAGGCCATCGCCCTTGCCCGGCGGGGTCGCTGGCGCGCAGCGCCCAACCCCACGGTGGGCGCGGTGTTGGTGCGCGACGGCCATGTGGTGGCGCGCGGCTATCACACGGCCTGCGGCATGCCCCATGCCGAGGTGGAATGCCTGCGCGACGCGGCGGCAGGCGGCGTAAACCCGGCAGCCTGCACCCTGGTGGTCACGCTGGAGCCGTGCAACCACCACGGCAAGACGCCCCCCTGCTCGCAGGCCGTGCTGGCTGCGGGCATCCGTCACGTGGTGGTGGGCATGGCCGACCCCAACCCGGTGGCCAGGGGCGGCGCGGAATTTTTGCGCCAGCACGGCGTGCATGTTGAAATGGGCGTGTGCGAGCAGGACTGCCGCGACCTGGTGGCCGACTTCGTCACCTGGAAAAAGACGGACCTGCCCTACGTCATCCTGAAGCTGGCCAGCACGCTGGACGGGCGCATCGCCACCCGCACGGGCCATTCGCAGTGGATAAGCTGCGCGGCTTCGCGCCGCCGGGTGCATGCCATCCGCGCGGGCGCGGGCCATGCCGGGGGGGCGGTGCTGGTGGGCGGTGGAACCCTGTTCGCCGACAACCCGCTGCTTACCCCCCGCTGCGGCAATTTTTCGGATGCTTTTCCCGTCGCCCCCCAAGGGGGGTGCCCCAACGTTGACGATGCAGCCGCCCCGCGCCGCCAGCCTTTGGCCGTGGCCGTCACCTCGCGCATGGACGAGGTGGCCGCGCGGGCTGGCGACCTTGTTCTGCTGCAACAGCGGGCGGCGGACGCCATTTTCTGGACCACCGAGGCCGCTGCGGCATCCCCGGCAGCGGACACGGTACGCGCCACCGGCGCACGGGTGTGGGGCCTGCCGGACCTGAGCGGCACGGAGAGCACGGACG
>NZ_VSMK01000642.1 GCF_011682075.1 Nitratidesulfovibrio liaohensis | reverse complement strand
CGGATTGCGTGGCGACATTGGCGTCTGGGGCGCTTGGGGCGTCTGGGGCGTCTGGGGCGCTCACCGGTTGCGGACTCCTGCGGCGGCATGCCGCCCGTTGCGGCCGGGCCCACGCCGGAAAGAGTCGCGGCGGGCAGCGGCCAATATGGGCAAGGCTACCCGGAACACCGGGGCGACGCAAGGTCCGGTGGCAAGAGCCGAAAACAGGCCGGACGCATGCGTCCGGCCTGTTGTGCGTATTGCGTATGCGGCGCGTCCGCTTGCTACGCGGGCGTGCCTTGGCCGCCAGCCATGGCGGCGGGCATGCCGCCGTCGCCCGCCAGGGGCACGTTGCCGATGGCGGCCCCGGTGGCGGCCAGTTCCTCCACCGAGAAGATGCGGTTGCCGTCCAGAATGATCACGAAGCCGTCATTGCGGTGGCCCATACCCTTGATGAAGTCCTGCCGCACGGCGGTACCCATGCGCGGGGCGGGCTCTATGGCGTCGGACGGTATCTCGATGACCTCGCGCACCGAATCCACCAACGCGCCGATGACGGCGGCCTCGCCCTCAAGTTCGGCCTCGACGATGATGATGCAGGTGTTCACGGTGTCGATCGTCGGCTCCATGCCGAACTTGCGGCGCAATTCCAGCACGGGCACGGCGCGTCCGCGCAGGTTGATGACCCCGCGCATGAACTCCGGCGTGCGGGGTATGCGCGTGATGGCCGTCAGTTCAAGCACCTCGCGCACGGTGCTTATATCCAGCGCGAACACCTCTTCGCCAAGGGTGAAGGTCAGATACTGGCTGGTCTCGTACATGCTGCCTCCGGAAGCTGACCGGCGCTAGAAGCGCTCGAACTCACTGTCATCCGCATCGGAATCCATGTCCAGTGCGATGTTGCCGCTCTTGCCGGACACCGCCTTGCGCGGGGCCTGGCCCGCAATGGCGCGAGGGGCCGCCTTGGGCTGCGCCCGACGCGGTGCGCGCCC
>NZ_VSMK01000641.1 GCF_011682075.1 Nitratidesulfovibrio liaohensis | reverse complement strand
GGCCCACGGCACCGGCACCACCCTGAACGATGCGGCGGAAGTCCGCCTGCTGGAACGGCTGTTCGCCGATGCGGGGCACGCCCCCGCCGTCACCGCCGTGAAGTCGTGGACCGGGCACTGCGCCTCGGCCTGCGGCGCGGTGGAACTGGCCGTCCTGCTGGCCTGCGCGGCAGGCGGATTTCTGCCGCCGGTACGCAACCTGACCACACCGGAAAGCGCGCGGGTGGATTTCGTGCGTCAGCCGCGCCCATTGCCTACTTCCGGTAATAATGTCGGTTCCATCGGCCTGCTGCTCAATTTCGGCTTCGGCGGGCAGAACGCCGCACTGGTGGTGCGGCTGTGACCCTTTTTTGCCACGCCCTTCCGCAGGAAACCCCCGACCGCTTCCTGCTGCTGGATCGGCTGGACAGCTGCGACGAAACCGGGGCCACGGCCCGCCACGTTTTCACCGCCGCGCCACCGTGGCAGGGGCTGGAAGCCATGGCCCAACTGGCCGCGCTGCACGCCCGCTGGACAGCCGACTTCAATCTGCACGCCTTTCTGCTGACGGTGGAGGAATGCACCTGGCCGGACCACGTACCGGCAGCCGACGTGCGCCACGGCATGTCAAACAGCACATCGGGCCGCACACCGGGCGCCATACCGGGCGGCGCACTGCACTGCACCCTGCACATTGGGGCCTGCCTGCTGGCCGAAAGCGATCGCGCGGCCACCTATGCGACCACCGTCACGCCCCTGCCAGCCTTCTCCGACGCGGCCCTCGCGCCTGCGCCCCCGTGCATGGCCGCCACCCTGACCATAGGCCGCGCGCCCTACGACACACGCTTCAACGGCGACACACTCACCGCCCGTTATCGAGAGACCTTCGCATGGCTGACCAGAACCGCCTGACCGACGCGCATCCGTCCGGCACCGACCTGTCCGGTGCAACGCCCGCCGCCGCCCCGCCCCCGGCGTCTCCCGGCCTGCTGGCCGCGCGCCTGGCCCTG
>NZ_VSMK01000640.1 GCF_011682075.1 Nitratidesulfovibrio liaohensis | reverse complement strand
CCTGCGGGGGCTGGGCACCAGCGACGCGGTCGTGCACGGCACGGCCGAGGTGCGGCGGCTCAGCCTGCCGCGCTGGTTCGGCTTTGCGCGCAACCTGCCCGTGGGCTTGCAGCACGCGCTGGACACCCTTTCCGGGCACCTGGAATTTTCGCTGGACCGGCACGGGCTGCGCGTGCCCGTTTTGCGCGCCGATGTGCTGGGCATGCCCGTGCACGGCTCGGGCGGGGTGGCAGATTTCGCCGCGCCGGTCGTCGCCATTGACGTGGCCGGGGCGGATATCGACGTGAACAAGGTGATGCCCGAACTGGCCGGAGCCTCCCCGCACCCGCTGGCCCATGCCGGGCCGCCCGCCGTGGAAGCTGCCAACACGCCCACCAGCCCCGCCAAGGCCAACGGGCCCAAGAAGGACGGAACGCAATCCACGGCAGCGGCGGACGAGATTCCGGACGTGGGCTACGACATCCGGGTGCGCGCGGAAAAGGCGCGCGGCTGGAAGTTCGACGTGGGCGGGCTGGCCTTCCGCTGCTCTCCCTCGCGCGAGGGCACGCTGCTGGAATTCACCGCAGCCTCGTTCTACGGCGGCACGGCAAAGGCCCTGCTGGACATCGTGGACGACTACCGCCTGCAATTCACGGCCGCCGACGTGGCCTTGGCGCGCCCGGCGGTTATCGTCAGCGGGCGCGAATCCGCCGCCGGAAAGCTGGCGGTCAAGGCCACACTGCGCGGGCAGGGGCACAGTCTGGGGGCCGTGGCCGCTTCGATGCGGGGCACGCTGGACGCGCGCATCGACGACGGTTTTCTGCTGGTATGGCGCAACGGCGTACTGGAACGGCAGCCGTTCATCCGGTTCGACCTGCGGGCAGAGGCCGTGGGGCAGGGCCTGCCGGGCGGCAAGGTGCCCCCCAATCCCCCGGCGCGCCTGCCATGGACCGGGGCCTGGCGGGCGGCCATGCGCACCCCCACCGGCACGGAATGGGAGGCCACGGCCAA
>NZ_VSMK01000639.1 GCF_011682075.1 Nitratidesulfovibrio liaohensis | reverse complement strand
GCGATGGGACGCATGCGCCGCGCCGGCTGCCCGACCTGACCGACCGGGCTGGCCGGGCTGGCCGAGCCGCCGGAAGCGGTGGCCGCCTCCATGGCACCGGGCTCGGCGCCACCCTTCTTCGACGTGGGCAGCGGCAGTGAAAGCACCCGGCGCGGCTTGGGCTTCAGGGCATAGCAGCGCATGCGCAGGTAGGCGGTGCGCGCCTCGTCGTCGGGCAGTTCGCTCAGGGTGGCGACAGCCACGGGCCGCCCCACGCTGAGGGTGACCGTGGTGTTGCGCTTGCGCAGCAGTTCCTTGGGCAGCAGGGCCGTGCGCGCCACGGGGTGCAGCAGGCCCATCAGGTTGAAGAGCATGGAATTGCGCCCGTGAAAGTACAGGGGCAGGGCGTCGGCTCCGGTGCGGCGTACCAGCCGCCCCACCGTGGACTGCCACGTGGGGTCGGTGATCTCGCGCCGCGAGGGTTGCAGGTGCGACACCGTGCCCGAAGGGAACACCACCAGCGCGCCGCCCTCGCCCACGTGGCGGATGGCCTGACGCAGGCCCGCCATGTTGCGGCGCTGCGCCCCGTCCCCGCCGAAGGGATCCACGGAAAAGATCAGCTCGCGCAGTTCCGGCACCGCCGCCAGCATGTAGTTGGCCAGAAAGCGCAGGTCGGGCCGCACCGGCAGCAGGGCCTTGGCCAGCACCAGTCCTTCCAGCGCGCCGAAGGGATGGTTGGCCACCATGATCAGGGGACCGGTGGCGGGCACGCCCTCGAAGCCCTCGGCCTCTGCCCGCACGGACACGCCCAGCACGTCCAGGGCCAGTCGGGCGAAGTCCAGCGGCGTTCCGCCCTGCGGCATGGCCCGGTACATCGAGTCGATGCGCCCCACGCCCAGCAGATGCAGCAGCGGGATGCGCAGCGGCGCGGGAATGCGACGGGCCGCGGCGGGCACCAGCGAACGGGGATGCGCCGGATGCCCCGGATGCGCCGGAGCCGGGGCAGATCGGAA
>NZ_VSMK01000638.1 GCF_011682075.1 Nitratidesulfovibrio liaohensis | reverse complement strand
GCGATGACAGACTCACGCTCGGCGATGACAGACTCACGCTCGGCGATGACAGACTCACGCTCGGCGATGACAGACTCACGCTCGGCGATGACAGACTCACGCTCGGCGATGACCACATTCTGGTCGGCGATGATGCGCTTGAGGGTCGCAATGTCATCAGGAAGAGGCGTGGCATTCATGCCGATTGCATACACTCAATCAATTGAAATGTAAAGAGTTTTGCCTTTCAAAACAGCGTCGAATATTCCAGCTTTGGGTGCCCGCGAGCCTGGAGAGGGTCAAGGCCATCGAGCAGCCAGGTCAATTCCCGTGCACCCAATTCCATGACTTCGGCCTCGGACCCCGGCCAGGTGAAGCGGTGTTTTTCCAGCCGCTTCTGCCAGAGACAGAACCCGTTGCGGTCCCAGTAGAGGATCTTGATGAGGGTGCGCCCCCGGTTGCAGAAGGCGAACAGGTGGCCGGAAAAGGCGTCGTGGCCGAGGCGGTCGGCGACCATCAGGGAGAGGCCGTTGATCGCCTTGCGCATGTCGGTGGCACCAAGCACCAGCCAGACCCTGGTCTGGGGGCCAAGGAGGTTCATGCCAGCCGCCCCAGCACCACGAGGATCTTCTCCAGCGACCCGGGATGGAAGTCGTCGGGAATCTCCAGACGAACGTCGTGCCAAGCGTGAACAATGATCGGCTGATGCCCGGTTTTTGGCTCAGGCGCGTGGGGCATCGGC
The DNA here is from genome assembly GCF_011682075.1 of Nitratidesulfovibrio liaohensis. Classification (GTDB taxonomy): domain Bacteria; phylum Desulfobacterota; class Desulfovibrionia; order Desulfovibrionales; family Desulfovibrionaceae; genus Cupidesulfovibrio; species Cupidesulfovibrio liaohensis. The sequence continues at coordinate 272 of NZ_VSMK01000638.1, read as the reverse complement.
ACGGCGACAACAGCCTGGACGCTGCTGGCACCCTGCGCCTGCTCAAACCGCCGCTTCCAATAGCCAAACAACCTGCTGGAAAACCCGGCCTGCCTGCTGAACTCGGCCTGGCTCAATCCGCTGTCACGCCACCTGGCTACCTGCTCCCGCCAATAAGACTCCTTTTTCGACCTTCGCCTGCGATTCGACGGCATACCCGCACCTCCTTGATTGGAGGATGAGCATGCAGGATTTCAAACGAGGGCGGTAGAAGGAGGTGATGTGACGCTTAC
>NZ_VSMK01000637.1 GCF_011682075.1 Nitratidesulfovibrio liaohensis | reverse complement strand
GTTGGCGGCCCCGAAGGCAAGGCGCGGTGCGCCACGGCGACGACGGCGTAGCAGCGCTACGTCGAGGAAGCCACGGCGTGCCGCAACGCAGCCCGCGGGGAAGGCCGCTGCGTTGCAGCCGCAGACCGCCCCCGATCACTGCCCTACTTCATGTTGACGAACTGCAGGGGCACGCCAAACTCCTCCCCCCGCAGCAACTGGATGACTTCCTGAAGGTCGTCGATCTTCTTGCCGGTCACGCGCACCTGGTCGTCCTGGATGGCGGCCTGCACTTTCAGCTTCGAATCCTTGATCTTCTTGACGATCTTCTGGGCGACATCCTTGGTGATGCCTTCCTGAATCACAACGTCGCGCTTGACCTGCCCCTTGGACGTCGGCTCGATGTCCTTGAACTCCAGGCACTTGGGATCGACCTTGCGGCGGATGCAGTGAGATTGCAGCATGTCTTGCAGGGCGCGCATCTTCATTTCATCGCCCGCCAGCAGGTGGATGCGCTTGTCGCCGCGGTGCAGTTCGATTTCGGTGACGGAATTGCGGAAGTCGTAGCGGGTGTCCACTTCTTTCTTCACGTTGTTCACGGCGTTATCGAGTTCCTGCATCTCGACCTTGTTGACCACGTCGAACGAGGGCATGCGAACCTCCGGATGAAGCGTGCCGTGGGACACGCGGATTGAAACGTGTTCTGGAGACGGGGCGGCCTGAACGGACCGGTCCGGGCGGACCGCATGCACGATTCGGGCTGTGCCCTTGCCGCTGATCCGACCGAACCGGGAAACGGCCTTCCGATCCCGTATGAGGACACAGGATGTAGCAAAGGGCGCGCCGTGGTTCAAGCCGATGCGCGGGGCGCCGAATCGGTGACTGCGCCGGTTCGCGTTCCGGCCCCCTGCCGTTTCTGCGCAGGCCGCGATGCCTGTCAGCTTGCGGACTGGGGACCGGAGCCGCCGCCGGAAGACCCGGAAGCCCCGCGCCCACCGCCCTCGCGCCCCACTCCGTCCC
>NZ_VSMK01000636.1 GCF_011682075.1 Nitratidesulfovibrio liaohensis | reverse complement strand
GCTGGTGCTGGGCGCGGTGCTGGCCCACGCCGCGTGGTGGGTGCTGGGCGTGGTGGCGGGGCTGGCAGCGTGGATGTACCGCGTCCGCATTGGCAACTGGCTGCGCGTTCTGTGCACGGTGCGGGGGCTGCGCTGCGTGTGCGACTGGCTGCTGCCCGACCCGCGGCGTACGCCGCTGCACGATGCCCGGTCCGTAGAGCGATCGCTGAAATGAAAAACGGTCCCGCTCAGCGCGGGACCGTGATTTCGATGCGTTCCCCGAACACCTGTTCGGGCGGGGCGCCGCCTCAGGAAATCGGGCCTTCGCGCATGCCGCGCACTTCCATCACATAGGCCCCCGGCTGGCGGGGCACCATGCGCACGGTGCTGCCGTCCACGGTGATGCCCGCCGCGTCCGCCGCATTCGGCGCATTCGTCGCATTCGTCGCGTCTGCCCCATTTGCCCCATCTCCCCCATTTGGCAGATCCTTGCCGGGGCCGGACAGCAGTACGGCCTGCACGGTGTAGGTTCCTTCGGCGGAGCCGCCCGGGGTCACGGGGATGACCAGTTCCTTGCCCACCGTGCCGCGCAGTGGGCCGGGCGGGATGTGCCGGAAGGCAGTGGCGGCAGGCGCTGCGGCCTGGCCCGGCTGGCTCGTCTGGTCCGGCTGGGCCGCCGTGACGGACGGCAGCATCGTCGCAGCCAGCATCAGGCACAGGATCAGCACCAGCGTGACAGGCCGCGCGCCGGTCAGCGCGCTGGCCGGAACCGTCGGGCATGCGGCCTTCGGGCACGGACTGCGTCCGATCATGGTCGTGTCCTCGCATCCCCGCCCCGCGCGCCACGGGGCACGCGGGGCGAGGCATTGGTCAGAACGGGTTGCCGATGTTCACCGAGGCGTGCACCGGCAGCATGAAGAACAGCGCCCGGCCCAGCAGTTCCTGCGCGGCCAGCAGCGGCAGCATCCACGCGGGCATGCGCTCGCCGCGCGCCAGCGCGTACGACGCGGCCATCAGGGCCAG
>NZ_VSMK01000645.1 GCF_011682075.1 Nitratidesulfovibrio liaohensis | reverse complement strand
GGCGGGGGTACCGCGAGGGGGGCGGGCGCGGGGGTATCGGCGCCGGGGTCTGCGCCACCGCCCTGCTCTGGGCCTTCCGATGTACTGGCTGCCGTGCTGGCCGGGGTGGTGGCCACCGCGGCGGTCGGAGCGGTCGGCACCTTGCCCGCGCGCTTGGCCTCCTGCTCCTGCACCACCCACTGCCCTGCCGCCTCGCCCAGCCCCTTCTCGAAATCCGCGCCCAGCTTGATGGAGTACAGCGCGTTCTCGAAGTCCAGAATGAAGGTCATGCGCCGGTTGCGGGTGTAGTAGATGTACGCCTTCTCCTGCACCGTCTCGGCCATGAACAGCCGCCCGTAGTACAGGCGGTCGCGGATGAAGGCGTCGTCTATGCGCCCGGCCCGGTACAGGTCGTCCCAATCGCGGCCATCGGGCAGCATGCACACAAGGGCCATCTCACCCATGGCCTTGAGCGTCTTGTGGTGCGTCTTGCACCACTTGGACCCGGCCTTGTCCGAATCCATGGCCAGCACCCAGCGAATGCGCCGCCCCTTGTGGGCCTGAATGAACGCCGCCGGGAAGTGGTTGCACGAAAAGCAGGCCGCCGCCTTGTGCCCGGAAAGGGCCAGCGCGATGGCGTGAAAGATGCCCTCCACCAGCCACACCCGGTCGCCGTCGTTGATCTGCTGCCCCGGCGGTGTCCACACGTCGCCCTGAAACAGCGTGCCGTCGTCCTTGCGCTTGCCGCCGAAGTGGGCCTTCTGTCCGTCCTTCTTGGTGCGGCCTATCAACCGGTCCCACCAGCGGGTGCGCCCCTCGTCCAGGTAGAAGCGCACCGTGGGCACATAGTCCGTGGTGCCCGGCACCGGCCACGCCGCCTGCTCGTACCAGCCACGAATGCGCGAAAGGTCGAAGCCGCGGTCTAGGCCAAGGTAGGCATCCGCCGTGGCCTGCCGGTTTTCCTCCGTGGGCGGGAAGCGCCGCGCGAAATCCTCGAACAGGTCGGGCAGGGCCTCGCGCGTGGGTTCCTCGAACCCGCACTTGTTCAACCGTTCGCAGCGCAGCATCCACGGCTTCTGCTTGCCCACGTACAGGGTGCGCTTGCCGCAGCTGGGGCACACGCCCCGGCGCAGGTAGTTGGCCTCTTCCTTGAAGTCGAAGCGGTGATCCGAGAGCAGCGCGCGGACTATCTCCGCCGTGCGAATGCCGTTATCCATCGCGGCCTTCCCCCTTCGCCTCCTGATTCCGGGGGCAGCTTGAGCAGTGCGTCCGGTAGATCCACAACATGGTCCCCCGCGAGCCCCGGTAGCGGGGGCATGGCCGCAGGTGCGGGCGCGCCACGGCGGCCTGCTTCAGGGCCTCCACGGTGGCGCAACCCGCTTCCTGCGGGGTTCTGGGGCAGCAGGGGCTAGGCATCGGCCATGCGCTCCATCTGGCGCAGGTCGCCCACAAGGGCCATGCCGCGTTCCAGCACGTCGGCCAGTTCCTTCAGCAGGCGGCGCAGCTCCGTGATCTGCAACCGGTCGTCGGACGCGGCGCGGCAGGCTTCCTCCGCCACGTGGCCAACCTCCGTGAAGAGGTCGGCCACGCGCAGCAGCAGAGAGGCGCAGTCGAGGGTGGCGTGGGGTTGGGGCTGGCCGTCGGGGGTGGCCTTGGCCAGCAGCCAGTGCACCACGGTCAGGTTGCCGACCGCGATGCAGAATTGGGGCAAGTCGGGAAACGAGGGGAAGTACTTCTCGGCGGAGAACACCCGCCGCGCCTGCGGCATGGACCAGCCCATGCGCCTGGCGATTTCGGGAAGGGGCAGGCCGCTCTGCTCCACGGCCAGCTTGAAGGCGTCCACGGCGTCCAGGTGGTGCAGCGGGTAGGCGTCATGCGCTGGCATTGTGCCGCCTCCCAAGTTTGGACACCGACGTGGCACGCGGCGCGGGTTTGGGGCTAGGGGTTTCCGAAGAGGACATGGCCTCCCATGCCGAGCGCAGGTCATCGTCCGTGACCGCGCCCGCCGCGCGGAGCTGCGACAACAGCTCGCGCAGGACGTACAGCTTGCCGGCCAGCACGATGATGCGCCGGGTTGGGGTGTTCGAGGCGCGCCGGGTGCGGCGCAGGCAGCGCGGGATCAGCCCGAGGGCTCGGGCCGTGGCGGAGTAGTTCCCATGCCGCCGGACCATACGACTGAGGAGAAGTTCGGTTGCTTTCATACCCCCTTATTGGGACGATACGTCCCGTCATGTCAAGGACAATATGTCTCAAGACAGTAGGACCGCACGTCCGCTATGTTGAGGCCATGGAAAAAAACCTGCTCTTCGAACGCGCCTTTGTCACTATTGTGGCTGAAATGGTTGAACAAAAAGGCATGAGTCATTCCGATTTCGGACGACGCGTGTTCGGTGAAACCTCCGGCGTGCGCCTTTGGCGCTGGTGCAGATCCGAAGAGAATCGCGGGCGCAGACTCATGCTGGGCGAGGCTCACGCCATGGCAGCAGCCCTCGACACCGACTTCCCCAGCCTGGTCTGGAAAATCAGCAACGAAGCGACCGCGCGCGGATTACTTGAGACGAATCGTCCCAATTAGTCTTGATTCTTGAGACGTATCGTCCTAATTAGGCACCTTTTAGGAGGTGCTTATGTGTCGTCTTTGCTTTTGGACAGAGAAGGAGGGGTAGCCATGGAACCGCTACTCCGCCTGCGAGACGTTGCCGCGCTGCTCGACATCGGACACAAACCGGCTCGCCGGTGGCTGGAAAAATACGGGGTGCCCCTCATTGACCTTGGCCGGGGTCGGGGCCTTGGCCTGCGCTGGGACGCGGCAGACGTGCGCGACGCCATCAGCCGCGCCAAGAGCGGCGGACAAAAGCCCGCACCGCGACAGCATACCGCCACGCGCGGCAAGTCCTTCTTCACGGGCCGCCCGGTCGCGGAGATCCTGAAGGATCTGGAAGACAGCACCATCAACCGGCAGTAGCCCGGCCTTCGACACGCCATGGCCATCCGATTCCGCCCCGACAGGAAAACGCCCTACCTCGTGTATTGGGTGAATCCCCTCACGTCCCGCATCGAAAGCCAGTCGTTCGCCACGGAAAAAGAGGCCGCCGCGCACGACGACAAGATGCGCTGGCGGCTGAAGCACGACCGCGAATCGTTCCACCCGCCCATGGTCCCGGCCATCGGCACCCCCGGCGGGCTGACGTTCGACCAACTCTACGTGCTGTACCTGCGGGAGAAGAAGTTCACCGGGAAGAATGCGGCCACCCAGATGCGCAACCTGAAGGAGTTCTTCACGGCCTTTGGCGCGCGGCCCGTGGCGGAGATCACCAAGGCCGAGGTCAAGGAGATCATGGCCGCCATGAAGGACAGGGACTGCACGCAGGGAACCGTGTACGTGCGCGTGCGCCACTTCCTGGCCGTGCTCAACTGGGCTGCCGAGGAAGAGATCATCCCGCAATCCCCGGTGCCGCACCTGCGCTGCCCGCGCGGCACCACGGAAGTCATCCCGCCGCCCACGACGGAAGAGTTGGAGGCCATCTATCTGGCCGCGCCGCTGCACCTGAAGCGCGCCATGCTCATCTCCGTCACCACCGGGCTGCGCGTGGGGGCCGTCGAGCTGATGGGCATCCGGTGGCCCAGCTTCGACCTGAAGAAAGGCATCCTGCGCATCACCAACGCAAAGAAGGGCAACAGGACTCGCCGGGTAGACCTGACCCGCGACGTGCCGCTGAAGCCCCACATCATCCCCGTCTTCGCACGCTGGCGCGCGGACGATGCCGAACAGAGCCTGGGGCACGACTTCGTGCTGCACTGGCGCGGCAAGCCCATCGCGTCATTCCGGACGGCCTGGGAACGCGCCAAGAAACAGGCAGGCATAACGCGGCGCATCCGGCCCTATGACATGCGCCACTTCTTCATCACGGAGGCCATCTCCGGCGGGGCGGACCTGAAGACTGTGGCCACCCTTGCCGGGCACGCCGACGTGCAAATGATCCTGCGCCATTACCAACACGTTCAGGCCAAACAGAAGCAGGAAGCCGTCGACCTTGTCCCCAACCTGTTCGAGGACGATCTGGTCATATCTTCTGGTCATATCCTGGGGGAAAATATCCACGGTTTTCGCACCGATAACGAATAGCCATTTCCTGCAATTCCAGCTAACTACCCGCATTCATGTAGATTCGTAATCAGCAAGTCGTGAGTTCAAGTCTCATCTCCGGCTCCAGAACAAAAGCAAGGGGTTAGGCATCAGCCTAACCCCTCTTTTCGTGCGCTGTAACTTCGCCGTCAGGTCCCATGCCTCCGATAGACATTGCGGCCACCGCGCTTGGCTTCGTACAGGGCCGCGTCCGCCTCGCCCAGCAGGGCGTCCATATCCTGTGGTCCTGCGGGCACGCGGCAACTGCCGCCCACGCTCACGGTGAACACCACCGCCCTGCCCTCTTCCGCGGCCTGCCGCCCGGCCTGTTCCAGCCCCTGCCGGATGCGCTCGCCAACGAGGTCGGTCACCGCTTCGTCCGCGTCGGGCAGCAGCGCCGCAAACTCCTCGCCACCATAGCGGCAGGCGGCGTCATAGCCACGTACCAGCGTGGGCAGCACCTCGCCGATGCAGCGCAGCACCGCATCCCCCACGGAGTGACCGTGGGTGTCGTTGACCCGCTTGAAGTGATCCACGTCGAAGATCAGCACGCCCACCGGAGTGCCCTTGCGCGCGGCAAGGGCCAACGCCGGTTCGGCGGCGGACAGGAAATGGCGGCGGTTGCGCAGCCCGGTCAGGGCGTCGGTGGTGGCCAGGCGCTGGATGTGCGCCTCGTACCGTTCGCGCACCACCACCACGAACCACACGCACCCGATGAACGCCAGCGCCTGCAACAGCAGCAGGCCGATCATCTCCATGTGCGGCACGGCGGGCATGTCCGCCCCCTCGTGCCGGGCCAGCAGGTACCCGCCCCGCACCAGCGTGAACGCCGCAACGATCAGATAGGTGCCGCCAGCAACGCCATGCAGCCGCCGCGACGTCACGCCACGCGCGGTAAGCAGCAGCACCCCACCGGGCAGGAACAGCATGGCCGCCGCCAGCGTCTGCACGAAAGTCTGCACTTCAAAGGCTCGGTCGGCCACGGCCACGGCCAACAACGCATGCAACGCCACCACCCCCGCCAGCAGGGGCCACAGCTTCGTCGGCCAGCCAGTGCGTACCCGCACGATGGCCAGCGCCTCGAATCCCAGTCCCACCAGCAGCAGAAACCGGTACGGCGGCATCACGTCCGACGCCGCCGTGGCCAGGCCGAAGCCCAGCCAACCCGCGGCCTGCATGCCCTTGCCCAGCGCCAGCAGGCGCAAGTCGTGCCCGTCGCCATCCAGATGGCCGTGCACCAGCAGCAGCGCCACGGTGACGGCGCACAACACGCAAAGTGCCATGGACAGGGAGGCCATGGGTCATCCCCCTGGGGTTGGCGTCATACCCGCCCCTCGGGGCGGTTCGTCAGGGCAAGGAGGCGCGGTTCCGGTCCGGAATGCATCAGGGCCTGTGCAGCACCTCGCGCACGGCGGTCGCCACGGAGTCCGCCAGTGCGGTCGCCAGCGCCCCATGCGCCGCTACCAGGGCGGCATGGTCGGCTCCGGCGGCGCGGCGTTCCACCATCCTGCCCCGGCGTAGCGTGGCTCCGGAACGGTCCAGCAGTGCCCACCAGGCGTCCAGCACCACCGTGCCGCCAAGGCTGCCGTCCAGCCGGTTCACGTCCACGGTCACGCGAATGTCGGCGTCCTCGGCCTTGCCCCCCGGAAATACCTGCACCCGGCCCCCACCCAACGCGTGAGAGATGCCTTCGGCCAGCACGCGGGGCAGGCTTTCGGCCAGCGGTTCGGCCCAGCGGTCGAATTCCGCCAGCCCCAGTCGCACCCCGTCACCCTCGCGGGTGACGATCTGCGGGCGGTCCAGATACGAAGGCACGCTGACAGGCCCCACCGCCACGCGCGCTCCCAGTGTTCCGGATGCGTCGGATCCGGCAGTTGCGCTGCCGCCCTGGCCACCTGGCGGAGGCGCAAGCAGGTAGAACCGCGTGGCGGCGCTGCTGCCTGCACAACCCGACAGCAGCAGGCACGCCAGCAGCAGGACGGCCATGCCAAACATGCCTATACGTGCACGGGGCGTGGTGGACACGGCTGGAAAGCCGGAACGGAATGCGGGGCGAAATACGCGGCATTGGCGATGCACGGCGGCGTTCATCAGCGATAGTCTCCTTTGCCTCGCAGCAAGGCCTCGGGGTGGCGTTCCAGATACTCGGCAAGCGCCCGCAGGGACCGGGCGGCGGCGCCCATCTCGCGCAGGGCCTGCTGCACTTCGGTCATGGTGCGCGAATCGTCGCGGATGGTGGTGTGTGCGGCGGCAAGCGCCGCCTCCGCCCGCGCGGACGCGGCGGCCAGCGATTTCAGCGTCTGGGTGGCCTGGGCCAGGGTGTCCGGCAGTTGCCGGTCCAACTTGTCGGCCAGCGCCCCATAGCGTTGCGCCGCCCCGGTCACGGACTGCCCAAGCGGGACCACCTGGGCGTTCACGGATGCGGCCAACTGGCGCACTTCCCTCAACGTGTCGTTCAGGTTGGCTGCCGTATCCGCCACCACCGGCGAGTTCACCAGCCTGTTCAGCCCCGACACCGCCTCGTTCAACTGCGCCATGATGCTTTCGATGGGCAGGTTCTGGAGCGTGCGGGTCAGTTCCTCCATGGGCGAGGGCAGCGTGGGTATTTCACGCAGGGAACCGTCGCCGCGCAGCACCAGCGGGCTGCCTGGCTCGAAATCGACCTCGATCATCAACTGCCCGGTGACGAAGCTCTGCAACGCCAGCCGCGCCCGCATGCCCTTTTCAACCAGCAGGTCCATCACCTTGCCGTCCGCCTGCCGCTTTGCCACGGTGCCGTCCTTCATGTTCAGGATGCGCTCCGGTTCGAACTCGATGAACACCGGAATGAAGAATTCCAGGGTATCCGGGTCGTGGAGCAGCCGGATTTCGGTCACGCTGCCGATGGGCACCCCCCGGAAGACCACAGGGGCGCCGATGTTCAGCCCGCGCACCGATCCCTTGAAGTAGAGCACCAACTGGGGCCGGTCCTTCATGAACCTGCCGGAGCCGAACAGCAGCACCGCCGCCGCCAGCAGCGCCAGCGCCCCCAACACGAACGCGCCGAGCATGGCCTTGTTGGCTTCGCGCGCCATTACCGTTCCTCCTTGCCGCAGGGTGATGCATCCGGCCCGATTCCGGCTTTGTCCGTCGAGCCCGTTTCTTCCTGTCCGTCCGGGGGCATCCCGGACGGTGGCGTTGCCCCCGTCACGGGTCCGGGCCTGCGTGCCGCGCCCATGGACGATTCGCCACGGGTCAGGAAGCGCACGGCCTTGGGGTCGCGCGCCTCGCGCAGGATGTCGTTGGGATTGCCGCTGGCGGTCATGGTGCGCGTTTCCACGTCCAGGAACACCGAATTGGTGCCGATGGCGAAAATGGACGCCAGTTCGTGCGTGACCACCACGATGGTGGTGCCCAGGCTTTCGCGCAGTTCCAGGATCAGGTCGTCCAGCAACCGGGCGCTCACCGGGTCCAGCCCCGCCGAAGGCTCGTCGAAAAAGACGATCTCCGGGTCCAGCGCAAGCGCCCGGGCCAGTCCGGCGCGCTTGCGCATGCCGCCGCTGATCTCCGAAGGGTAGAACCGTTCGAAGCCCGCCAGCCCCACCAGGGCCAGCTTGAAGGCCACGATGTCGGCGATCTCGGCGCGGGTGAGCCTGGTGTACTGTTCCAGCGGCAGGGCCACGTTCTCGGCCAAGGTCATGGAACTCCACAGCGCACCGCTCTGGTACAGGATGCCCGCGCGGCGCATCACCGCATCGCGCACGGCTGGCGTACCGCCCCAGAAGTCGGTGCCGCCGTAATGCACGGTGCCGGAGGCGGGCTGCTTCAACCCCACCAGCACCTTGAGCAGGGTGGACTTGCCGCAGCCGCTGCCACCCATGATGATGAAGATGTCGCCGCGCCGGATGTCGAAATTCAACTCGCGCATGAGCGCGAACGTACCGTACGACACGGTCAGGTCGCGCACCCGGATGTGCGGCGCGGGGGGCTGGAGGGCGGAAGGTTGCGAGGTCTGGTTCATAGGCCCAGCACCTCGCAGGCCACAGTGATGAACGCAGTGCACACTATGATGGATACGATGCCGCTGACCACCGCCGCCGTGGTGGCCGCGCCCACCGCCGAGGCGCTGCGTCCGCAGCGCATGCCGTGGTAGCAGCCGCACAGCGCCACCACCACGCCGAATACCGCCCCGTGGGTGATGCCGATCCACACGTTGGCCAGCGACAGCGCCTCGCTCGTGGCGTTCAGGTATTCCATGGGGTTCAGGTCCAGCATGAACACCCCCACGATGAACCCGCCCGCCATGCCCATGAGGTCTGCGTAGACGGTCAACAGCGGCAGCATCACCACCAGGGCCAGCAGGCGCGGCAGCACCAGCTGTTCCACCGGGCGCAGGCCCATGGTGGCCAGTGCGTCCACCTCCTCGTTGACCTGCATGGTGCCCAGGATGGCCGCATAGGAGGCCCCGGTGCGCCCGGCCATGGTGATACCGGTCATGATGGCCCCCATCACCCGCACCATGGCGATGGCCACCAGACTGGCCACGTAGATCTGCGCGCCGAACACCCGCAATTGCACCGCGCCCACGAAGGCCAGGATGAGCCCCACCAGCAGGCTGATCAGCGAGACGATGGGCAGCGCGGCGGAACCGCTTTCGGACATGAACTGCAGCAGGTCGCTCCGCCGCATGTCCGCCTTGCCGCGCGCAAGCCGGGACAGGGCAAAGGCCACCTCGCCGATGAAGTCCAGGGTGGACCCCACCGGTTTGGGCAGGGCCAGCACCGCTTCACCGATGCGCTCCAGCAGGCCCGGCCGGGTATCGCCACGGGCGGCCCCGGCACGCTCCGGTACGGCAAAGGACAGGTCCACCAGCCGGGTCAGTCCGGCGGGCAGGTCGCTGGTGTCCACGGAAAGGTTGCGTTCACGGCAGGCGCGGACAACCCCGGCCACGAAAATGGCCAGACTGCTGTCCCAGTCGCCCAACCCCTCCGCCACCAGGATCACGGCCGTAACACCCGGCTCGCGCAGCCGCGCCATGGCCGATGTCCGGGCCGCGCCCTCCGTCGGGACGGCCAGGTTCCATGCGCCGCCCACGGCCAGGCGCAGGCTGGTTGCCCCCTGCGGTCCGGAACTGGTGACGGTAAGTGTGGCGGAGTGTGTCATGCGATGTCCGGTATGCGTTGCGGCAGATCGGCAGTTGGAGCACGAGGACTGCGTGTTGTTCGAGCGTGGCGGGCAGGCGCGGACGGCCCTGCCTGCCGTCCGCGCGTTCATTGGTCACGCCGCCACCGTCGTCCCCGCGAACCTACGGGCGCAGGTTGCCCGCCTTGAATTCCGCCAGGCGCTTGCCCAGCAACTTCGCCCAGTATTCGCAGGCGTCCTTGGCATCCTGCATGGAGCCGCGCAAGGGGGCCTTGGTGCCGCTGCGGCGGTCCACCGCCGCGGCCAATTGGGCACCGCTGCCGCCGTCCAGCAGTTCCATTTCCATGGCCGCCTCACCAGTGCCGATGTGCTCGCCACCCACAGCCCGACTGGCGCCGGACACCGCGATGCCTATGGGCACGATGGAGGTCAGCGTGCCGCTTACCGGCTCGCCGGGCACGATGTCGGTCAAGGCGGCGCGCAGCACCAGCACGCGCGGTCCGGGTTCGGCCACCACGCGGTAACTCTTGCCAGCCTCGCGCACCAGGGCGTCGCCGAAGAAGGTCAGCACTTCGTCCAGTTCCTTGGCGTCCACGCCCTTGAAAGGCGCGTCGGGCTTGATCCAGGCCTTGGGACGGTCGATGACCACGGCGTCATAGTCCTTGGCGTTGATGCCGGACTTGATCCAGATCAGCCCGGCCTGGTCTTCGCGCCCCTTCTTCAGCTTGCCGTAATCCCTGAGGAAACCCGACGGTTCCGCTTCCATCTTGTGGGCTGCGCAACCGGTGACCACAAGCAGCAGGGCAAGGGCGATACACGACATGATGCGGGACGGGACGGTCATGACTCCTCCTAGTGGGTATTGTCGGGTTGCGCCTTGGGGCTCGGCGGGGTGCCGCGTTCGCTCAGGCGTTGGATGACGGTGAAGAAAACCGGCACGAACATGACGGCGAGGAAGGTGGAGGCCAGCATGCCCCCGAACACCGCCGTGCCCAGCGCCCGCTGGCTGGCGGAGCCCGCGCCCGAGGCGGTGAGCAACGGCACCACGCCCAGGATGAACGCAAACGAGGTCATCAGGATGGGCCGCAGCCGGGCGCGGGCGCCTTCCACGGCAGCCTCGGGGATGGACATGCCCTTGTGCATGCGCAATTCGCGGGCGAATTCCACGATGAGGATGGCGTTCTTGCTGGCCAGCGCGATAAGCAGCACAATGCCGATCTGGGTATAGACGTTGTTGTCCATGCCGCGCGCGGCCACGGCAATGCAGGTGCCCAAAAGCGCCAGCGGCACCACCAGGATGATGGCCGCCGGGGCCGACCAGCTTTCGTACTGGGCGGCCAGCACCAGGAACACCAGCAGCACCGCCAGCCCGAACACCGCGAAGGCCTCGTTGCCGGTGGCCTTTTCCTGATAGGCCATGGTGGTCCACTCGAAGCCCATGGTGGACGGCAGGGTACGCTTGGCCATGTCTTCCATCAGGCTCAGCGCCTGCCCGGAACTGAAGCCCGGCGCGGCGGCGCCCAGCAGCGAGGCGGCAGGGTACAGGTTGTAGCGGGTCACCACGTCGGGCCCCACCACGTCGCGCACGCCGGTCACGGCACCCAGTGGCACCATGTGGCCATCGGCGTTGCGCACCTCCAGTTGCCCGATGTCCCCGGCCTCCAGCCTGAAGCGGCTGTCGGCCTGTACGCGCACCTGATACGCCTTGCCGAACTTGTTGAAGTCGTTGACGTACGACGAGCCAAGATAGGCCTGCATGGTGCTGAACACGTCGCTCAGCTGCACCCCGTGGTCCTTGACCTTGGTGCGGTCCACGTCCACGTACAACTGCGGAGTGCGGGCGGTGTAGGTGGTGGCCACGCCCGAAAGGCCCGACTGGCCCCGGCCCGCCCCCATCATTTCGTAGGCGGCGTTCTCCAGCGCCTGCGCCCCCGTGGCGGCACGGTCCTGGACCATCATCTCGAAGCCGCCAGCCTGCCCCAGCCCCTGGATGGGCGGCGGGGTGACCACCAGGATCATGCCTTCCAGAATGGCGGCCGTCTTGCGGCGCAGGTCGGCCACCAGCTTGTCCTGCGTCAGGTCGCCCCGCTCGGACCAGTCCTTGTACATGACGAAGACCGTGGCCGAGTTGGGGGTGTTGGCGTTGTTCAGAATGGACATGCCGCCGAAGGTGATCCAGTTGGCCACGCCCGGCGTTTCGGCAAGGATGGCGTCGAGCTTGGTGGTCACCTCTCGGGTGCGCGACTGCGACGCCGCGCCCGGCAACTGCACTGCCACCAGCGCGTAGCCCTGGTCCTCGTCAGGCAGAAAGCCCGTGGGCAGCGAAGAGAAGAACCAGAAGGTGATCGAAATCAGCCCCACGAAGACCAGCATGGTGATCCAGGCATGGTGCACCATGGTCTTCAACAGCACGACGAAGAAGCGCTCCACCGCGTCGTAGACCTTGTTGAAGCCCCGATAGAAGGCGTTGCGCCCCGGCACGATGGGCTTCAGGAACAGGGCACACTGGGCAGGGGTCATGGTGGCGGCCAGCAGCGCGCTGACCAGCGCCGTGGAGGCGATGACCAGCGCGAACTGGCGGTACAGCTGCCCGGTAATGCCCGACATGAACGACGCGGGAAGGAACACGCACGACAACACCAGCGTGATGCCTATGATGGGGCCGAACAGTTGCACCATGGCCTTTACGGTGGCGTCGCGCGCCGAATCGCCGTGCTCCATGTGGTGCGCCGCCCCTTCCACCACGATGATGGCGTCATCCACCACAATGCCGATGGCCAGGATGATGCCGAACAGGGTGACCAGGTTCACCGAGAAGCCCAGGGCCATCATGGCCATGAACCCGCCCAGGATGGTGATGGGCACCACGGTGGCGGGCACCAGCGTGGCCCGCCAGTCCTGCAGGAAGATCAGGATCACCGCCAGCACCAGCACGGCCGCCTCGAACAGGGTGTGGTACACCTGCTCGATGGCCGCCTCGACGAAGCGGGTGGTGTCGTAGGGAATATCCCAGGCCACGCCGGGCGGGAATTCCTTGCCCAGGCGCTGCATGGCGGCGGTGACCTTTCCGGCCACGTCCAGTGCGTTGGCCCCCGGCAACTGATAGATGATCACCAGCGAGGCGGGCTTGCCGCTCTTCTGGGCGAACAGGTCGTAGGTCTGCCCGCCCAGTTCCACGCGGGCCACGTCCCGCACCCGGACGGTGCGCCCGGTGGGGCCGCCCGTGGCCGTGCGTATGATGATGTCCTCGAATTCCGAGACCTCTGAAAGCCGCCCCTGCGTCTGCACGGTGAACTGAAAGTTCTGGGTTTCCGGCGCGGGCTGCGCGCCGATCTGCCCGGCGGCCACCTGCACGTTCTGCTCGCTGATGGCGTTGACCACGTCCTTGGTGGTCAGGCCCAGGCTTTTCAGGCGCGGGGCATCCAGCCACACGCGCATGGAATAGCTGGCCGCGCCGAACACCATGGCCTCGCCCACGCCGGGAATGCGCGCCAGTTCGTCGCGCACGCGCAGCGATGCGAAGTTGCTCAGGAACAGATCGTCATAACTGCCGTCGGGCGAGGTCAGCGTAACCACCTGCAGGATGGCGGTGGACTTCTTCTTCACCGTCACGCCCTGGCGCTTCACCTCGTCGGGCAGACGGGGCATGGCCACGTTGACGCGGTTCTGGACCAGCACCGTGGCCATGTCGATGTCGGTACCCAGTGCGAAGGTGACGGTAAGTGTGTAGGTGCCGTCGTTGGCGCTCTTGGAGGACATGTACAGCATGTCCTCGACGCCGTTGACCTCCTGCTCTATGGGCGCGCCCACCACGTCGGCCAGCACCAGCGAGTTGGAGCCGGGGTAGATGGCCTTCACCTCCACCGTGGGCGGGGTGATGTCCGGGTACTGCGAAATGGGCAGCATGATCAGCGACACGACGCCGATGAGAATCAGCACGATGCCGATGACGTTGGAGAGGATGGGGCGGTCGATGAAGAACTTGGCGAACATGGCGGCCTCGCAGGTGGGAATGTGGTGCCGCTAGCCGGCGGGTTTGGCGGCGGGCTTGCCGTCTCCCTTGCCGCCTTGGCCCGCGCCGGGGGCCGCCGCGTCTGCCGCCACCGGGTCCACCGGACTGC
>NZ_VSMK01000634.1 GCF_011682075.1 Nitratidesulfovibrio liaohensis | reverse complement strand
CATGGCGTGAACACTGTAGCCGCCCGCTGGGACCTGCTGGTGATCTCGCCCGGCCCCGGCACGCCGGAGGAATATCCGCAGTACGCGCCGCTGCTGGGCGGCGAGGCCACGCGGGTGACGCGCGCGTCTCACATGGCGGGCATAACGGGCACGACAGGCGCAACGGGCGCTATGGGCGCAATGGGCGACGACACCGATGCCACCCTGCTTGCCGGTCAGTCCGCCGGGATGGTCACCGCACAGGCCGCAACCTCGTCCCCCGATCCGGCCGTGGCCACACCCGCCGTTCCGACTGCCACATCATCTCCCGACCAGTCCGCAGTCTCCCCCGCCGCCACAGCGTCTCCCCACTGTGCCCCGCCCTGCCCCGTGCCGGTGCCCGTGCTGGGCATCTGCCTTGGCCTGCAGATCATCAACGCCCATTTCGGCGGGGTCACCGCGCCGCTGCCGGGCTGCGTGCACGGCAAGCCGGACACCCTGCACTACGCCGGGCAGGCCCGCACCGTGGCCCGCTACCATTCGCTGCACCTGTCCGTAATGGGCACGGGCATGCGCGTGCTGGCCCGCAACGGCCAGGGGGTGGTCATGGCCGCCCGGCACCGCTGCCTGCCCCTGCTGGGCTACCAGTTTCACCCCGAATCGTTCCTCACCCCGGACGGGGTGTGGTGGATACGCCATGCGCTGCACGCTCTCGGCCTGCGCTGACGCCGACGCCTTCGCGTCCTTTGCCCTGGCCTGCGCCCGGCAGGGCGCGGACCTGCTGCTGTGCCACCCGGATTCCGGGCACGCTGATGCAGGCCCCGCGGATTCCGGCGCAGAGGTTGTCCCGCGGGCGGATGCCGCCCCATCCGGCCAGCCTTCCGGCACCGCCGCTGCAACTGGCGCACCGCACGTCCACACCGCCATGCCCCCCGGCTGGACGGTCTGGCCCGGCGGCGAGGGTGAAGGCCCGTGCTGCCTCGTGGGCATCGGCCCGCGCGAGGAACTGTGCCTGGGCGACCC
>NZ_VSMK01000633.1 GCF_011682075.1 Nitratidesulfovibrio liaohensis | reverse complement strand
GGCGGAACAGCGGGGCAAACAGGCCCAGCGCCTCGTCAAACCGCCGCCCCGCCGTCTGGCGCGCGTCACGGGCGCCGCCCGGCAGTTCGCGCGCGGCCAGGTTCATGCGCTGTATCCGCAGGTCTGGCGTCACGGTCACCAGCACATCGGGCACGGCCTGGAACACCGCCTCCAGATGCACCCGCAGGTTTTCGCGCTCGGCCACCAGGGCACGACGTTCGTCGTCCAGGGCCTTGTGGCGCAGGGCCGTGCGGGCCGCCTGGAGCATCTGCTCCTTGTCCACCGGCTTGGTCAGGTACTGCTCCGCGCCTTCCGTCACCGCCCGCACGGCGGATTCCACGCTGGGCCGCCCGGTCAGCAGGATGACCGGCACGAAGGGGCACCGTTCGCGCACGGTGCGGGCGAAGTCCAGCCCGTTTTCGCCCCGCAGGATGATGTCGGTGATCACGAGGTCCGGCGGGCCGCCGTTGGCCGGTTCCAGCGCATGCAGCGCCTCGTCCAGGCTGGCCGCGGTGACCACCACGTGCCCGTCGCGGCGCAGGAAGGCCGAAAGGGTGAAGCGGATGCTCTCCTCGTCGTCAACGAGCAGTATCTTCGCCATGGGCGACCTCCCCTTGCCTGCCTGGAGTAGGCGTGTCTGGCGTATCGGGCGTCCCCGCGCCGACGCCCGACAGGGTATCGGACGGGACCTCGGGCGGGACCTCGGGCGGGGCCTCGGGCAGCACCACCACGGCACGGCTGCCGGAAACGCCGTCACTGTCCAGCATCAGCGTGCCCCCGTGGCTCTTGATGATGCCGTAGCTGATGGACAGGCCGAGTCCGGTGCCCTTGCCCTCCGGCTTGGTGGTGAAGAACGGCTCGAACACCCGGTCCAGCACCGCCGGGGCAATGCCCGTGCCGGTATCTGCCACCGTGACGCACACGCACGGGCCGCTCACCGCCAGCCGCCCGCCCCTGCGCCGCGCGGCGCGGCGTTCGGGAATGCATGCCCCCCGGCAGCCATCGC
>NZ_VSMK01000632.1 GCF_011682075.1 Nitratidesulfovibrio liaohensis | reverse complement strand
CCCACGGGCGCGCCACCTTCCGCCACCACGCGGGGGGTGACGAACTCGTCGGTCTCGCCCGCGGCATAGGCGGCACGCACGGCGTCGGCCAGCGAACCGCCCGGCAGTGATGCGGCATCCACCAGGGTGCCCTTGCCGCCGGTCACACCGGTAAGGGCCGACCAGGCCAGCGCGTTGCGCTCGTAGCGCTTGTCGCGGTCCATGGCGTAGTAGCGCCCGGTCAGGGTGGCGATGCGCCCCCAGCCCGCGTCACGCAGGATGGCTTCCAGGTCGGCCACGTAGCCCGCGCCGCTGGTGGGCGAGGTGTCGCGCCCGTCCAGGAAGGCATGTATCAGTACGGGAATGTTGCGGGATCTGGCCGCCTCGACAATGGGGCGCAGGTGGCGGATGTGGCTGTGCACCCCGCCGTCGGAAAGCAGGCCCATCAGGTGCAGCCGCCCGCCGGACGCAACAAGGGATTCCAGCAGGCCGCACAGCGCGGGGTTACGGCCAAGTTCGCCGTTTTCCACGGCCATGTCGATGCGGGTAAGGTCCTGATAGACCACCCGGCCCGCGCCGATGTTCATGTGGCCCACTTCGGAGTTGCCCATGAACCCGGCGGGCAGGCCCACGTCACGCCCGGAGCAGGCCAGCGTGGTGCGCGAGGGCAGCGCCGTGAGCCGGTCGAGGTTGGGGGTGCGCGCCAGCGACACCGCGTTGCCCGGCCCGGCGGGGGCAATGCCCCAGCCGTCCAGGATCAGCAGCACCGTGGACGTCAATCCCTGCCCCTGTTTTTGGCCCTGTTGCCCTTCCCGCCCCGGCGTGCTCACTGGTCGTCCCCTTCCGGGGTCTTGGGGGCGGCGGGCTTGCGGGTGCGCGCGCGGGGCTTGGTGTCCTCGGCGTCCGCATCGGCGGACGAGGTGGCCGCGCGCTTGGTGGTAACGGCGGCGGCGCGGGCGCCAGCCACCTTGCCTGCCATGCGGCGCACGCCGGTGTGGGTGCCTGCCGAGGTAGATCGGAAGAGCGTC
>NZ_VSMK01000631.1 GCF_011682075.1 Nitratidesulfovibrio liaohensis | reverse complement strand
GCCCGTGCCCTGCTCCGCCTTCCCTGGCCGGAGCGGGCACGGCGCGCGGCCCCGCCTCCGGCTGCGGCGCGGGCCATGCGACCACCCATCATGCCCCCCATCCCAACCGGAGGATAGTTCCATGCATGTCGTCGTTTTCAACGGCAGCCCCCGCAAGAACGGCAACACGTCCATCCTGCTCGGCACCGTCCGGCGCGAGCTTGAGGCCGCAGGCGTCACCACCGAGGAATTCCGCGTGGGCGGCAAGGCCGTGCGCGGCTGCATCGCCTGCATGAAGTGTTTCGAAAAGCAGGACGGCCAGTGCATCCAGACCGGCGACCCCATGAACGAATGGATCGCCGCCATGCACAAGGCCGACGGCGTCATTCTGGGGTCCCCCACCTATTTCGCCAACGTTTCCACCGAAATGAAGGCCCTCATCGACCGTGCGGGCATGGTGTCCATCGCCAACGGCGGCGCCCTGCGCATGAAGGTGGGCGCACCCGTGGTGGCCGTGCGGCGCGGCGGCGCGCAGCAGGTGTACAACGGCCTGATGGCCTTCTTCGGCATCGCCGAGATGGTGGTGCCGTGCTCCAGCTACTGGAACGTGGGCATCGGCCTGGCCCCCGGCGACGTCAACGGCGACGAGGAAGGCATCCGCACCATGGTCAACCTGGGCCGCAACATGGCCCACGTGCTGAAGTGCCTGAAGAGCGGGCCGGAGGCGCCGGCTTCCTTGAAGGGCGGCGAAGTCTAGGAAGCGACGGGCGGGCCGCGGTGCGCGGCTTACCGGATCAGACGCATGCCACGCGGCGCGGTCGGGCTTTTCGTCCCGTCCGCGCCGTGTTACGTGGCGGACAGGGTGGAACCGTGCACGGGGGGGAAGGGGAACGGCGCATGGGTGACGGCAGGCGCGAATTTCCGGTCGGGCTGCAACGGCAGGCGGATGCCGGCGGCTACGGCCTGCTGGCCCCGGACGAGGCGTGGCGGCGCGTCCGGGCAGGGGCCTTGAGCATGGTGGATGTGCGCGACGCC
>NZ_VSMK01000630.1 GCF_011682075.1 Nitratidesulfovibrio liaohensis | reverse complement strand
GGGCCACCGCCGTGGCGGTAACCACGAACCCCGGCGGCACCGGCAGCCCGTAGCCGCGCAACCGGGCCAGCGTGGCGGCCTTGGTGCCCGCCAGACCGGCCTGCTCCGGGGACAGGCCGTCCAGGGAAAGGCACAGGATGTCGCGTTCCCGTGCCGGGTCCGTGTCCGCACCCAGTTGTTCCACCCGCCCCGCGATGCGCCCGTACGCACCGAACATGCCGGGATGCGCCCCGTCGGACAGCAGGTCCAGTCCGTCCACCAGTTCGCCGGCCAGCGAGACCAGTTCCTCCACCAGTTCGCGCTTAGCAGTGCCTGATGTTCCGTCGAAACCGGCCAGGCATTCCAGTGCCCGTCCGTTGTTTTCCAGCAGGATGCGGAAGGCGTGGTAGCGCGCCTTCAGTGTATCCAGCGCCGCCGCCTGACGCGCGGCCCTGCGTGTGCGCCAACGATCCATAAGATGGTGCAGCATGGTCAGCCCCGCGTTTGCCGTTGCGCGTCTTCGCGCAGCAGGCGGAAATCCGTGGCCGCGCGCACCATGTCGGCGTCGTCGTTCAGGGTGGTGTCCACCTGCCGGGTAAAGGCCGTCAGCATGCCCAGCGCGGCCACCGCGTCGCGCAGGGCGGCGTGTTCCATGGCGCGCAGTCTGCCGGTGACCATGTCGCCGCGCATGCGGGTGGCAAAGCCAAGCTCTTCCAGCACGTTGCGTACAAGATGGGCGCGGCGCACCCGCCGGGCCGGATCGGCCATGCCCCCCGCAAAGCGGAAATAGGCGTGGTTGCGGTTGGGATTGTCGCTCAGCAGCACGTCCAGCACGGTGAAATGGTAGCCGAGACGCAGGGTGAGGTTGAGGTAGTCGCGCCCGGCGATGGCCAGGTTGGCCCCGGTGGCGGCCCATTCTGCATGCGGTCCGGCCCCGTTCGCGGCATTGCCCGCCCCGCCAGCCATGCCGGACAGGATGTCGCCTCAGTTTCGCGGCTTGTACCGCCGCCACCGGCAGGATATGGAACCGTAACCAGCCGTA
>NZ_VSMK01000629.1 GCF_011682075.1 Nitratidesulfovibrio liaohensis | reverse complement strand
GTGGCTGGCGGGCGAGACCCTGGTGCGGCTGGCGCGCCTGCCCGTGCCGGGCGGGGTGGTGGGCCTTGGGCTGGTGTTGCTGCTACTGGCCGGCGGCTGGGTGAACGCGGTGGACCTGCAACGCGGCGCCCGCTGGCTGATGGCCGAGATGCTGCTGTTCTTCGTGCCCGCCGTACTGGCCGTGCTGGACCACCGCGAATTCCTGAGTCTGCTGGGCCTGAAGCTGCTGGCCGTGGTGCTGCTGGGCACGCTGACGGTCATGAGCGGCACGGCACTGGTGGTGGATGCCTGCTGCCGGTTGCACTTCCGGGGCGCCGGTCACGCCCCTGCCGGTCACGCCCCTGCCGGTCACGCCCCTGCCGGTCTGGGACATACCTGCGCGAACCCGTCCGGCTCGCCCCGGCATCCTTCGTGAGCAGCGCCATGAACCTTGACCCTTCCTCCCTGTCCCTGCTTTCCGGCCTGTTCTGGTCGGTGGCCACCATCCTCCTGTACCTCGCGGCACGCCGGGTTCATGCCCGCATGGGCCGCTGGTGGACATCGCCCCTGTGCCTTGCGCCGTTGCTGCTGCTCGCCCTGGCCCTGGCCCTGCACGTGGGCTACAGCGACTACATCCGGGGCACCCACTGGCTCATGGTCATGCTGGGGCCGGTGACCGTGGCCTTCGCCCTGCCCATCTTCGAACATCGGGCGCTGATCCGCCGCCACTGGCCCGTGCTGCTGGCCGGGGTGACCACGGGCAGCAGCCTGGCCATGCTCTCGGCCTGGGGACTGGCCACCCTGCTCGGCGTTTCGGGCGCCATGCGGCAAAGCCTGCTGCCCCGGTCCATCAGCACGCCCTTTGCCATGACCGTTTCCGGCAGCCTAGGCGGCGTGCCGGATCTTACGGCGGTATTCGTGGTGCTTACCGGCGTGTTCGGCGCGGCCCTAGGTCAACTGCTGCTGGCGCGGCTGCCCCTGCGCACCAGTCTGGCGCGCGGCGCCCTGCTGGGCATGGGCGCGCACGGCGCGGGCGTGGCCCA
>NZ_VSMK01000628.1 GCF_011682075.1 Nitratidesulfovibrio liaohensis | reverse complement strand
CTGCCCGGCTGGCGCCTGCCGGGGTGACCTTCCGCGCGTGCCCGGCCTCGCTGCCCCTGCTGGGCGACGCCGCCACCGCTGCCGCCCCGGAAGACTACGGCATGGAATTCCACGACCTGATCCTGGCCGTGCGCGTGGTGGACGACATGGACGAGGCGCTGGCCCACATCGCCGCGCACGGCTCCAACCATACAGAAATCATCTGCACCCGCGACCACGCGCGGGCCATGCGCTTCCTGCGCGAGGCCGACGCCTCCATGGTGGCGGTGAACGCCTCCACCCGCTTCAACGACGGCGGGCAACTGGGCCTTGGCGCCGAAATCGGCATCAGCACGTCCAAGCTGCATTCCTATGGCCCCATGGGCGTGCAGGAACTGACCACCACCAAGTTCGTGGTGTTCGGCGCGGGCCAGGTCCGGGAATAACGGGCGTAGAAGAATAGCCGAAACATCGGACTGGCGCGGCGGCCCGCCGGGTACCGCCGCGCTGGCATTGCCTGCGTGGTCCGCCAGCACTTGCTGCACGAAACGCATCACGAAACCGGAAGTGACCAAGGGGACGGCGAAAGGTTCATGCAGCGCATCGGCATACTTGGCGGCAGCTTCAACCCGGTGCATGCGGGGCATCTGCGCCTGGCCATCGAAGTGGCCGAGGCGCTGCGGCCCGACCGCATCGACCTCGTGCCCTGCGCCGTGCCCCCCCACAAGGAAGCCCACGACCTGCTGCCTTTCGGGTTGCGCCTGTCACTGCTGCACGCCGCCGTGCGCCCCTTTGCCGGGCTTGCGGTGAACGCCCTGGAAGGCGGACGCAGCGGCCCCTCGTACACCTGGGACACCCTGCACGCCTACCGCGCCGCAGAACCGGATGCCACGCCGTTCTTCATCCTGGGCGGCGAGGACTTCGAGATGCTGCCCCACTGGCACCGGGGGGTGGAGTTGCCGCGCATCGCCGACTTCGTGGTGGTGCCCCGCGCGGGCAGCGGGCCGGAAGCCTTCCGCGCCGCACTGGCCGCCCACTGGCCCGAC
>NZ_VSMK01000627.1 GCF_011682075.1 Nitratidesulfovibrio liaohensis | reverse complement strand
GCGGCACCCAGCCGCGCCACGCGGCCCCATCCGGGGCATGCCCCCGGGCGTACACCCCGCAACGCGGGCGCACGCCCCTGCCCCAGCCCGCCTTTCTGCCCACCACCACGCGCGAGATGCGCGACCTTGGCTGGGACAGGCTGGACGTGCTGCTGGTCTCCGGCGACGCCTACGTGGATCACCCCACGTTTGCCATGGCCCTGCTGGGCCGCTGGCTGGTGGCGCACGGCTTTCGCACCGGCATCGTGGCCCAGCCCCGCTGGGACATTCCGGACGATGTGGCCCGCATGGGCCGTCCCCGCCTGTTCACCGGCATTTCCGCGGGTTCGCTCGATTCCATGCTGGCCCACTACACCGCCTTCAGGAAAAAGCGCCACGACGATGCCTTTACCCCCGGTGGTCGCGCCGGGGCGCGCCCCAACCGGGCGGCCATCGTCTACGCCAACCTGGCGCGCCAGGCCTTTCCCGGCCTGCCCGTGGTGCTGGGCGGCATAGAGGCCTCGCTGCGGCGCATCAGCCACTACGATTTCTGGACCGACGCCCTGCGGCGGCCCATCCTCATGGATGCCAAGGCCGACCTGCTGGTGTGGGGCATGGGCGAACGCGCCCTGCTGGACGCGACCTGCGCGCTGGACGCCGCCGTGGAGGCCGTGGGAGCGGACGCCTACGACGCCGCCCTGCTGCCGCCCCTTGCGGAAATTTTCGATGGCATCCCCGGCACGGCCCGCATGGGGCGGGTGACCGAATGGGATGCGGCCCCGGCGGACGATGCCGCACGGGGAACGGGCGACGACCCGGACGCCGACGACCTGAGCAATGACGGTCAGGACGAAGGGCACACTGCCCCCGGCGCCATCCCCCCCACTCCCCCCATTTCACTGATGCGCCTGCCCTCGCACGCGGCCATGGCGGAGGACCCGCGCCTGCTCATGCGCGCCACCCTGCTGCTGGAACGCCACGTGCACCGGGGCGATGCGCGGGCCATCCAGCCCGTGGACGACACCCCCACGGCGCGCGCCGTGCTGCTG
>NZ_VSMK01000626.1 GCF_011682075.1 Nitratidesulfovibrio liaohensis | reverse complement strand
GCGGGGTCGGGCGGGTGCCGGGCGGAATCTGCCAGGCCCGGCGCGGGGCCTAGTACGCCCTGGCGTGGGCCGTGGCGGCCATGGGGCGGCCCGCCTGGGTTTCCTGTTCCATCTGGCAGTGCACGCACAGTCGGGTGGTGGGGCGGGCCAGCAGGCGGGGCAGGGGAATGTCGTCGCCGCAGGCGTCGCATACGCCGTAGTCCCGGCTGTCCATGGCGCGCAGCACGCCTTCGATTTCGCGGATGCGCCGCCCGGCGCGGTCCAGAAGGGTCATGCTGAGGGCCAGCTCGCTGACGCGCGAGGCGAATTCGTTTTCGTCGGCGCAGGCTTCCACCCCGCCCTCCACCAGCAGCTGGCGGCGCAGGTGGGTCAGTTCGGCTTCGAGGCGGCGGCGGATTTCGGCGTGGTGACGGTCGGTCATGGCGCGTTCCTTCCGTGGCGCGGTGCCGGTCATGCGGACCGCGCGGGCTGCGGGGCATCCTGTTGGCCAGTGGGCCAGTCGGCCAATCAGCCAATCAGCCAATCAGGTGGACGTCCCCGGTTTCCGGACACTGCCCCTTCTGCCCCACCGGCGGCATTGCTGCGCGACGGCGCGGCGACGGGCCGCCGACAATCGGGTGACGTCCGCGCCGTCCATCCTTCGTCCTGCTCTCCTTCACGTAATGTTCACCGACCGGTCATGGCTTCTCCACGCGGTGCGCCTATCCATGCATGCGACAGGACTCCATTTCGCGGAACAGGCACGCCGCCGCCACGGGACGGAAACCGCCCGCCGCCTGCCGCCGTCAGCCATGGCGGACGCGCACGGCGCGGCCCGGTGCCCTCCGCGCCACCAGTCTCCGGCCAGTTGGCCGCCCAGGAGGACGCATGGACATGCTCCGCCCCCGCACCCCCGCCGATTCCGCCCCACATCACCATATGATGGACACATCGCCGGACCTGGTGGCCGGGCTGGCTTCCGCCCCGGCTCCGGCGCATCCGGGGCATCCGGCGCATCCCCGTTCGCTGGTGCCCGCCGCGGCCCGTCGCATTCC